>JAOAFP010000060.1 GCA_026416215.1 Negativicutes bacterium
GTGTACCGGCTATTTTGCCCCTAACAGCCGGCTGGGCTCACCTCACGACCTTATGTTTCTGATTGACCGCTGCCACCAGTTGGGGATTGGCGTGATTCTCGACTGGGTTCCCGGTCATTTTTGCCGCGACCCGCATGGGTTGGCCTGGTACGACGGCCGGCCGTGCTACGAGTATGAGGCTTACCGTCGCAGTGTAAAAAACGACTGGGGAAGCAACAATTTCGCCCTGGGGCGCAAACGGGTGCAAACGTTTCTGATCAGCAGTGCCCTGTTCTGGCTGCAGTACTACCACGCCGACGGGCTGCGGGTGGACGCAGTGGAAAACATGATGAGAATAAGCGGAATGCGGGGCAATGCCGGATTCAGATTTCTGCGGAAACTGAACCAGGTTGTCGCCGAGAAGGTTCCGGGTGCGATGATGATCGCTGAGGATGCTCGGCCGGCCCGCCAGGTTACCGACGGTGGGACCGACGGTCTGGGATTCACCTACCGCTGGAATATGGGCTGGTGTCATGATGTACTGAGGTTTTTCCGCGGGTCCGATTCCGAACGGCATCTCGGCTTTGAGCAGTTTCTGTTCACGCTTGAGTACGCCCACGACGAAAATTTTGTCCTGAGCTTATCGCACGACGAAGCAGCCTATGGCAGAGGCTCACTGTTGGACAAGATGCCGGGCGATTCCGGAACCAGACTGAAGAATCTCAAGCTGCTCCTGGCCTGGCAGATTTGTCATCCCGGCAAGAAACTGCTGTTTATGGGGGCTGAACTGGCTCAGCAGGACAGTTGGCGGTTTGACCGGCAGCTGGACTGGGCAAGGATGAGATACCAGAAATTCCGCCAATTCAACGAATATGTCCGGCAGCTCAACCTGATTTACCGGCTTGAGCCCGGTTTGTGGCAGCTGGACCGCGGCCGACGGGGGACTTCACTGGAGTTTGTCGATCGGGACAACCTGGTTTTGCTGATTGGCCGGCACGGCTGGATTGACAGTGACAGTGTCTGGGGAATATTTAATTTTTCTGGTCGCAGCTTCCCCATCTACCGTGTCGGCTGGGGACGTGGCAGATGCCGGCTTCTCCTCTGCAGCGAGTGGCGGATGTTTGGCGGACCGGTGACTGACGAGTCTAGGACCGTCGACTGTCAGCCGTTGCCCTGTCACGGACAGCCATACAGCCTTGAATTCACCCTTCCAGCCTATTCGGTTTGCATTTTCAAGCCAGTGGGGTAAGGCGGAGTACAAGCTATGATCTGCAAGTTTTGCGGTGGGCCGCTTCGGCCTGACAGCCCAGTTTGCCGGTACTGCGGCCACGATAATGAAGGTGAGAGCGGCAGCCACCCCCATGCCAGGGACGGGCACGGCGGTGAAAACCTCATTGAAACCATGTTCACCGCCCTTTCAGAATCCGGTGACTCGGTTACGCACGCCGAAAAAAACGGAGATGACGAAATGGCTGCCCTCGACGACTTTTTTGCCGGACTGGCGGACAGCGGCGGGAGCAAACAGCCAGATAGAGCCCCCGAGGATGCCGGCGAAAGCCATGGCGGCGAACATGGGACGGTTACCGGATCGCAGACGGCGGATGTGCAGTCGGAAAGAGGGAGTGTCGAGCCACCGCCGCCTGCTGAAACGATTGACGTAACATGGAGCATGAAAAATGCCGGTGATTTATTCCCTGGCGCCGGACTGCCCGGCCAACAGCCCGGAGATGACCAGAAACCGACGGACCAATTGGGTAAAAGTCCGGAATGGCAGGAATTAGCCGGCGGCCCCGACGGGGAAACTGACAGCAATACGCGACAGAACGAACTGGATGAACTGTTGTCTGGCATTGACAGCTGGCAGACCGGGCAGGACCCGTCCGTGGAATCGGACAGCAGGTTGGAATTCTCAGACCCCGTACCTGACGGACGCGAACCTGAGCGCAGGGAGACGGCGGAGACAGATGAGGTGGCCGCTGATGGTCCGGCTGAGGAGGAATTGCCAGATAGCAACACTGACGCCGCGGTTGAACGCATAAATCAGGAATTAGGCGATGGATCTGCCGGCTCCGGCCAGAAGACATCCAGGACTGAGCCGGACGCAGGTGTGGATGACAATGTCGGTCGAACTCCGGCCGGTTTGGTGGTTGGGCGCGACGTTATGGAACCGGCTGTCGATCTGGGCGGCGTCAGAGCGGCAGAAGATCCGCTGCCGACTGACACGGACCGGTCTGACGAGCCGTCCGGCGATCAGGCTGAATCCGATCGGACAGTTCAACGACAACTGGCAGTTGACCAGCCATTCGGTAAACCGCCGGAAATAATAGATGGCACAGACCTGCAGGCCGGCGATTCCGACGTCGCCGTTCAGGGCAACGGAGTTGATCGAAGCCGTGACATAACAGGTCTACAACCGAGCGAGTCAGCCGGTGCCGTCCGGGACGGGAGAGCCGGCCGGACTGACGGACTGTCGGCAGAAGATGCGGCTGTACGGTCAACAGCAGTACAACCACCGGCCGGTGACAGTGTCCCGAACTGGCCGCCGGTGTCGGATGGCTGGCTAACCAGCGAACTCGATCTGCTTACTGACGATGAACTGGGATACACGCCCGAATTTATCCGTCGCCCGGATGATCGACAGTTTGAAAACGAGCACATTCCCCGGGAATTGCCGGCACTGACGGCTGAACCGGCTGGAGACGGACGGCTGTCGGCGGGGACAGACTACCATGAACCAGTAGCTTTTGAACCGGCCGGGCCCTGGCAGGATCAGCTCGGCGGGTCGGCTGATGGCGAAAGGCAACCGGCGCCGGATATTGTGTCCGGTGCTGAACAGTATGTTCCGCCGTCTGATATCCCAGCCGCCGGCTCAGGACCGGATGTCTCCATGTATGGCGGTGAAATGGTTTCTGATCAGCCAGAACCGGCGAACACGTTTGTGGATTCGTTTTCCACCACTGACGAGCTGGCTGGACCGACGACTGAGCCGGACGGGCAACCGCCTGCCGGTGAGTCCGACAGGAAGCCGGGTGTAATACAGGTCTTGCGCCGTTTTATCTCCCAGCTTGTAAAACGCCGTGTCCACCAGAAGGACAACGACCGACTGTCCGAGGATCAGACGGTGGATACACCGGTCGGGGTACAGCCGGCCGGCCGGGCCGGGGTAGCCGTACTGCTGGCTGGTCTGCCGGAGGTTTTGAGCCAGCGGACGCTGATGTTGCTTGCTTTGGTATTCAGTCTGACTATTGGCGGTTTATCAGGTATTTTTGCTGCCTACATCCAGTACCGTCATATGGCTGCCGGGCAACTGACTGACGGTTTGCAGCACTTCCCGCCGTCAGATGCCCGGCAGTCCGTGCCGGAAACGGACAGCCAGCCGGCGTTTGCCAGTGAAGACACCACCGGCCGGCCGCCGCCGGAACAGCCGGGGCAGAAAGTCGGCTTGCCCGGCAGTGAGGCACCCACCAGGGGAATGTCAGGGAACTATTTCCTGTCCCTGGACGAAGTGGCCAGTGCAGCCCCCAAACTGGAGTTGCCGGTGACGGCAATCGGCGGCGAAACTTCGATTGGACGGGGCTACATTGCAAATATTGCAATCGGCCAGTCCCGCCAGGCGGTGATGGACGCCAATCACGCCGAACTGATAGATGGGGCGTATTTTGGTGATTTCACCGAGCCGGTACTGGTAATTGACCGTCCAAACGGCAACATTGTCGCCGGGATAGGCGGGGATGGCAGGATAAACGTGATCGAAACCCGTTCTTCCTATTACCGGACGGAAGAAGGAATTACTGTGGGAATGTCGTTTGCCAGGGTAAGGGAAAAATACGGCGACGTCAGAATTATCTACATCGATCAGGGAATGTACGGTCTGTCAGAAAAAGCCCGCCTGCTGTTCGGACTGACCAGCAATATTCTGCCGGCCGGCGTGGCACCGCTGGATGAAGCCACCGTCAGATCGGTGACGGTTTTCTGAACAGCCGCAGGAGGAACCGCAGTTGACTGTCCGGCTGGAACTGGGTGAACATATTCTTCGCCGGATAAACCACATCTCCCGGCAGCTGAAAACCATTGAGGAGTTTCCGGCAATGACCGCAGGGGAGGTCCGCAGGATATGGCTTCACCTTCCCGCCGGATATCAGAGTACTGGACGGCGTTATCCCGTGCTGTACATGGCTGATGGGGGCAACCTGTTTACGGCGGCCGGGCGTCCTGCTGAAAGTTGCTGGATGGTTGATCTGGCTATGAGCAGGCTGGAGCAGGAAGACGAGAGACTGGCGATGCTGGTGGTGGGGATCGAACACGGTGACGGCAACCGGCTCAATGAATTACTTCCCTGGCGCGATGGTGACCGGTACTGTTGCTGGTTGACCGGCTGTCTGAAGCCGTTTGTCGACCGTCACTTCCTCACCATGCCCGGGCGCGGGCACACTCTGGTCGCCGGGTCTTCCCTGGGGGGAAGCATCGCGTTGCATCTGGTTCTCCACTACAATTCGATTATCGGCAACGCCCTTGCTCTGTCCCCGTCCTATTTCGTCCTGCAAAATGGCGGATACTGGCAAAATCTGCATCTGACCGGCCCCACCTGTGTTTACCTGGATTGTGGCGGATATGAGTGTCCGGAGCTTAACCTGTGCTACACCATTGCAAGCAGCTGTCAGAGGTTTGGCAGCTGGCTCAACAGGGCCGGTGCCGGCTGGATCAGGGTCATTCAGCGCTTTTTCCCCGATCATCAGCATCACGAATGGTTCTGGCAGCAGCGGTTTCCCCAGGCAGTGCGGGCACTGGGGGAAACGATGTTATTGATGTCCGGCCGAGGCTGACAGCCGGGAAACTTTGTGTTTTCCGGAAATTAACCGGTAAATTCGGCAAAGGGAGGTAAAAAAGTGAAGGCTAAGCAAAATCTGTACAGCGATATCGAGGGGTTGCGGATTGGCATTGAGATTGAGCAGCGCGGACAAAGGTTTTACAGGCTGGCAATGGAGCACTGCCAAATTCCGGAACAGCAGGATCTGTTCAGGTACCTGATGCAGGAGGAAGTAAGGCACAGCGATGTTTTCAGCGGCATGCTGAAAAATCTGTCGGTCAGGCACGGCCAGGGGAGCGATGACTATCTGTTTGACGAAGAGGCATCCCGTTATCTGACAGCCATCGCCGAAACCCATGTTTTCCCGCCGGAAAGTCAGGCTGCCGAAGTTATCGGGCAGCTTTCTGACCTCGGGGGAATCCTCAGGCTGGCGTTGCAGGCAGAAAAAGACTCTATCCTCTTCTATGACGAACTGGCTGCCAATGCCAAATTCCCTGACAGTCGGGACGTTTTCCTGAAAATGAAAAAAGAAGAGCAGGGGCACGTCATGCTGATCAAAAAGAAAATGCAGGAGTTCGGTATTGATGGCTGAAACCGGGAACTGGATGCCTGGCCGGTCCAGGACGCCCTTGCTATTGTCGATCATGGTCGGGCTGACGCTGTTTTGTATGTCAGCCGGGCTGACCGCTGAAAACGGCGACAGGGATAGCAAGAGAGACGACAATTCGGGCAGACAGATTGTCGAAGCCCAGCAACTGCTGGCTCAGCACGGTTTTTACGCTGATGACATCGACGGTATATGGGGCAGGCAGAGTGAGAGTGCTTTGATCAGCTTTCAGGTCTGGTGTGGCATATACCCGAGCGGGGTGCTCGATCCGGCCACCTGGGAGCGGCTGCGTCGTCCCGTGGCTCCGCCCGGGGAGTACCGCCGGAAATTTGTCATGCGGGCCAGTGCCTATAGTCCGGAGGAAACCAGTGGTATCACTGCCCGTGGTCACCGAGTGCGCAAGGGTCTGGTGTCGGTCGACCCCAGCCATATACCGCTGGGCAGTCGACTTTATATCACCGGCTACGGGTATGCGGTGGCTGACGACGTCGGCGGGGCGATGAGCCCCAGTCTTATTGATCTCGGTTTTGACAGCCTGACCGAAGCCCTGGCATTTGGTTGCCGGGATGTCGAGGTGTATTTGCTGTGAAAGGCTAGCCGTAATGCACCAATACAGCCGGACATGACAAACCGGCCATAAATCAGGGGTGAGGGGATGAATCAGAAAAAAATTTACCGGGCAGCCCGTGGTACCGAGATGACATGCAAGGGCTGGCAACAGGAAGCTGCGCTGAGGATGCTTTGCAACAACCTTGATCCGGAAGTGGCGGAAAAACCGGAGGAGCTGATCGTATACGGCGGGATCGGTCGGGCGGCCCGCAACCATCAGTGCCTTGAAGCCATCATCAGGACCCTGCGTGAACTGGAAGATGATGAAACCCTGCTCGTTCAGTCCGGGAAGCCGGTGGCAGTATTCAGGTCTCACCGAGACGCGCCGCGGGTATTGATCGCCAACTCCAACCTGGTAGGACACTGGGATAACTGGCAACATTTCCGGGCACTGGATAAGCTGGGGCTGATGATGTACGGCCAGATGACAGCCGGTAGCTGGATTTACATCGGTTCGCAGGGAATACTGCAGGGAACATACGAAACCTTGGCCGCGATAGCCGAAAAAAAATTTGCCGGCAGCCTGCGCGGAACCCTCACGGTGACTGCCGGTCTGGGTGGGATGGGCGGCGCCCAGCCGCTGGCGGTAACCATGAATGATGGCGTGGCCATCTGTGCTGAACTGGACAGGGAACGTATCGACAGGAGACTGGCTACCCGTTATTGCGACTGTTGCGAGGAGGATCCTGACCGGGCCATCGACCTGGCAATAGAAGCCCGGCAATCTGGCCGGGCGCTGTCGATTGCCGTTCCGGTTAATGCCGTGGATTTGCTGCAGCGACTGTTTGACCGGGAAATTACTCCAGATATACTGACTGATCAGACCTCGGCACACGACGAACTAAACGGCTACTATCCGGCCGGGATGACAGTGGAACAGGCCGTAAGCCTGCGCCGGTCAGATCCGGACCGTTACATCAGGCACTCACTGGACACGATGGCCGCTCATGTGATGTTAATGCTCAGGCTTATGAAACGCGGGGCCGAAACCTTTGACTACGGTAACAATCTCAGGGCGCAGGCGCACAAAATGGGTGTAAGAGAGGCATTTGACTTCCCAGGGTTCGTACCGGCGTATATCCGGCCATTATTCTGCCGGGGACAGGGTCCATTCCGTTGGGTGGCGCTGTCCGGTGACCCCGAAGACATCTACCGCACTGATCAGGCAGTGATCGATACATTCCCCGATAAAAAACATGTTATACGCTGGTTGAGGCTAGCAAGGGAGCGGGTGGAATTTCAGGGACTACCCGCCCGAATCTGCTGGCTGGGCTACGGTGAACGGGACAAAATGGCACTGGTGTTCAACGATTTGGTCAGGCGGGGAGAGGTCAGGGCGCCGATTGTGGTTGGACGCGACCACCTTGATTGCGGTTCAGTGGCATCGCCGTACCGTGAAACCGAGAACATGCAGGACCGGTCGGATGCGGTGGCTGACTGGCCGATTCTCAATGCCCTGATCAACGCCGTCAACGGCGCCACTTGGGTTTCAGTGCACGACGGAGGCGGGGTGGGAATAGGCTATTCGCTGCACGCCGGGCAGGTTATGGTGCTTGATGGCAGCGACGGGGCGGCCAGACGGGCCGAGCGGCTGTTTCTGTCCGATCCGGGCATGGGGGTGGTCAGACATGCCGATGCAGGTTACGGACTGGCAAAACAGTGCGCCGTTGAGCATGGAATCAAAATCCCGATGCTTGACATCTGACCGGACATAAAACAAAAACCGCTCGGTCCGGGTCACACCAGCGGTAAATGTACAAAAATCTGGAGAATCGTTAATTATGAAAAAGATAATCGAAACAGTACCCAATTTCAGCGTCGGTCGCGACCGTCAGGCACTTGAAAGGATAATTGCCCCGTTTGTCAACACACCGTCGGTCAAATTGCTCGACTACTCCCAGGATCCCACCCATAACCGGGCCGTGGTTACAGTTGTCGGCGAACCATCGGCGCTGGCCGGGGCAGTAGTGCAAGCGGTCGGTCTGGCGATTGCCAACATTGATATGAATAGCCACCAGGGTGAGCACCCCCGGCTGGGGGCGGTGGACGTCGTCCCGTTCATTCCTATTGCCGGCCTTGATATGGATGAAGCGGTATCCCTGGCCGATCACACAGCCCGGCAGATAGCCGAGCTGTACAGCTTACCGGTCTATCTTTACGAGCGTTCGGCCCGAAACCCGGAGAGGGAAAATCTGGCCAACATCAGAAAGGGACAGTACGAAGGGCTGGCAGACAAAATGGCCGATCCAGCCTGGAAACCGGATTACGGACCGGACAGGCCGCATCCCACGGCCGGGGCGGTTGTAGTTGGGGCGCGAATGCCGCTGATAGCCTTCAATATCAACTTGGCAACCACAGATGTGAAAATTGCCGATTCCATAGCAAGGAGCATTCGTCACATTTCCGGCGGCCTGCGGTACTGCAAGGCCCTGGCCATTGACATGAGTGAAAAGGGGTACAGCCAGGTCTCGGTAAATATGACGGACTACACCCGGACGCCCCTCCACCGGGTGTTTGAACTGGTGAAAATCGAGGCCCGGCGGTACGGTGTGGCGGTCATTGGCAGTGAGATCATCGGCCTTACCCCGTTGCGGGCCATCTGCGATTGTGCCAACTATTATAT
>JAOAFP010000061.1 GCA_026416215.1 Negativicutes bacterium
CATCATACACCGAATTTTGTAGCCGGTGTTTGTTGAATCCCAGGCCGCTGGTGGCATTGCCCTGGGGATCGCAGTCCACCAGCAGGGTTTTTTTGCCGAGCTCGGCCAGACAGGCGCTGAGGTTGACCGCTGTCGTGGTCTTACCCACACCGCCTTTCTGATTAGCAATTGCAATTATCTTTGCCATTATCTGCTCCTGATCGGCCCTCCAAACTGAATGCTGCCGCGGCTGTCGGCAAGGCTGGCCTTACCGGCAGCCAGCGTTTCTGCCAGACTGTATGGCTATATATTTGACCCGGCCCGGCAAAATCCTTCGCCGGCAAAATTGTTTCACGTGAAACAGTGCCCGGATCCCGAAACCTCTCCCCGGTTGTTTCCCGTGAAACAGCCTCAGCCCATCCATGGCGGCAGGCGGCCGGTTCGTGCCGGCCGCTCGTGCTGTTTGTTTCACGTGAAACACTTTATGCCGGTCAAAGTGCCAGCCAGCCGATCAGCAGCGGGACAAACAGCGCCGTTACTATTCCGCACAAGCCCATGGCCAGTCCGGCAAAAGCCCCGCACTCCTCATCCTCCAGCATGGCCATGGCTGTGCCCAGCCCGTGGGCGGTGATGCCGTAGACCAGTCCCCTTAACAGCGGCCGCCTGATTTGACAGACATTCAGCACCAACGGCGCCGTTATGCCGCCAATCATCCCTACCAGAAACACCACCACCGCCACTATTGCCGGGTCGCCACCGAACCGCTCGGCCTCGGCCAGGGCAATCGGGGTGGTTATCGACTTGATTGTGGCGGCAACCACCACCGTCCGTTCTGCCCCGAGCACCACAGTGATGATGCTGGCAGTCAGGCTGCTGATCAGCGCCCCCCAGACAACCAGCCCGACCACCGGCCGCCACACCACCCGGAGCCGCCGCCACTGCTGAAATATCGGCAGGGCCAGTGCCACGGTTGCCGGCATCAGCAGAAAGGTGATGGGCTGGGTGGCCTGAAAATAGCGCTGGTAGTCCACCCTGCCAGCCAGCAGGACCAACACCACCGTGACCATTGTGGCAAGCGGTGGCACCAGCCAGAGCGGCCTGCCCCGTCCCAGCCACACTCTCTCCCAGGCCGCATAGATCGCACAGGTGGCGAACAGCCAGAACAAGTTTTCAGCCATTTTGCCCGTCACCTCCCGTCGCCCACCGGCCCAGCAGCAGTCGCATGGTCAGAGCAATGATCAGCTGGGCGGCCACCGTGGCCACCACTGTTATCAGCAGCAGGGCCAGCCATTCGTGCAGAACCACCGTTAACCGCTCCACAATCCCCGCTCCCGCCGGGATATAAAACAGGCTGAGGTGGCGCAAGAATTCATCACCGCTGCGACAAAGCCCCGCCCAGCGGCCGGGAACTGCAATCAGTGCTGCCAGCAGCAGGACCAGTCCGATCACCGTGCCCGGCACCGGCCAGCCGCTTAGTCCGGCCAGCCAGGTTCCTGCTGCCAGAAACCCGAACAAGACGGCAAACAGCCTTATCATAACGGCTGCCTCACCGCCTGGCCGGCCCGGCGGGGAAACCGCGGACTGACTGGTCGGTCTTTCTGTATCTGCAATACGTGGTGTTCAGCGCCATTCTTTCCCAGATCTACCTTTTTAACCTCAGTTAGGCTCATCCCCAGCACCGCAGCCGCCCGTTTCCCCGCCCGCCACTCCTCCTGCCAGCGCGGTCCCTTCCAGGCCAGCAGCCAGCGATCGGTTTTCAAAAACGGCGCCGCATACTCCAGCAGAACCGGCAGCCCGGCTACCGCCCGCGCCGTCACCCAGTCGTAGCTCTCCCGGTGACAGGGGTCGCGGGCCAAATCCTCGCACCGGGCGTGAACTAGCTCAACGTCGTCCATCCCCAGCTGCTGCGCCACCCGTCCGACAAACTGCAGCTTTTTGCCTGCCGCTTCCACCACCGTCAGCTTGAGGTCGGGGAAAACCATTTTCAGGGGCAGTCCGGGAAATCCCGCCCCGGCACCGATGTCGATCATCCTTCCTGCCGGCAGCCGGGCCACAAACCAGCCGCCGGCCAGGCTGTCGACAAAGTGACCGATGGCCACCCCGTCTGCAGTAATGATCCTGGTGAGGTTAATGTTGCGGTTAGCGGCACACAGTTGCCGGTAGTAGGCGGAAAAATCGCTGAGCAGCTGCCGGCCGGGCGGCGGTAGAAAATCCGGCCACCACTGTCTGAGAACTGAGCTTAGCAGCTCAAGATCGATGTTTTCGCCGCAGTCGGCCAGACTGTCCATCCCTCACCATCGCCCCCGTCTTTTAAAATCGATCATCAACGCCGTCAGATCGGCCGGCGACACGCCGGAAATTCTTCCAGCCTGACCAAAGTTGAGCGGCCGGATCCGTTCAAGTTTTTCCCTGGCCTCCAGCGAAAGCCCGGGGCACTGCCGGTAGTCGTAATCCTCCGGCAGCAGGCGGTCTTCCAGCTGGGCGGCCTGGGCGATTTGCTGACGTTGTTTGTCGATATAGCCGGCGTATTTGATTTCGCTTTCCACGCTTTGCCAGTCCTCCCGGCTGAACTCCCCTTCCTCCCGGCAAAGCTCCCGGAAATCATCGATTTTGCACGACGGGCGCCGGAGAATTTCTGCCCAGCTTTTGCCCATGTCCTCCTGGCCGATATACGGGAGGTGCCGGCAGGTGTGGTCAGTTTTCCGGCGGTTTAGTTCGTCGCGCAGCCACTGCAGCCGGGACTGTCGCCGGCAATAACGGCCGTAGTTTTCGTCGTCCACCAGGCCCAGCTCCCGGCCCAGCGGGGTCAGCCGGCTGTCGGCGTTGTCCTGGCGCAGGCACAAGCGGTATTCGGCCCGCGACGTCATCATCCGGTAAGGCTCGCTGGTTCCCTTGGTAACCAGATCATCGATCAGCACTCCGATATAGGCCTGGCTTCGCCTCAGAATCACCGCCGGTTGCCGGCGCAGGTAGTTTACGGCGTTGATGCCGGCCATCAGCCCCTGCCCGGCTGCCTCCTCATAACCGGACGTTCCGTTGACCTGGCCGGCGAAAAACAGTCCCGGCCAGCGTTTGTGCATCAACGACGGCATCAGCTGGCAGGGGTCGATGCAGTCGTACTCAATGGCGTAGCCCGGCCGCATAATGATTGCCCCTTCCAGCCCCGGCACGGTACGCAGAAATTGCTCCTGCACGTCCACCGGCAAGCTGGTCGACATGCCCTGGACGTACATTTCACAGGTGTCCAGCCCTTCCGGCTCAATGAAGGTCTGGTGGCGATCCTTGTCGGCAAACCGGACCACCTTGTCTTCAATCGACGGGCAGTAACGCGGCCCCACGCCAGTGATTGATCCACAGTAAAGCGGGGAACGGTGCAGGTTGGCCCGGATTATTGCGTGGGTCTGTGCGGTGGTGTAGGTCAGCCAGCATTGAACTAGGTTGTTAACCGGCCGGCAGTTGCCGAACGAGAAATTATAGCAGTCGCTGTCCCCCGGCTGACTGGTCATCCGGCTGTATTCCAGACTGTTGCCGTCCACCCTGGCCGGGGTGCCGGTCTTGAACCGCCTAAGTTCGATCCCCAGCCCGCGCAGCGCCCCAGTCAGCTTCTGCGCTGCCCGCTGCCCGCCCGGGCCGCTGGCAAAACTAGTCGGGCCGATTACAATCCGGCTGCCGAGATAGGTTCCGCAGGCCGCTATAACTGCCGCTGCCCGGTACAGCCGGCCGTCCTCTAGGCTGATCTCCCATTCCGCCCGTTCCCGGCTGTAAACCAGGCTATCCACCATACCCTGCTGCAAAACCAGATTGCCTTGTTTTTCCAGCGTCCGTTTCATTGTCCGCTGATAGGTGTTTTTGTCAGTCTGGGCCCGCAACGCGTGCACCGCCGGTCCTTTCGAGCGGTTGAGCAGTCGCATCTGAATGCAGGCCGCATCGGCCACCCGGGCCATTTCTCCGCCTAGGGCGTCGATTTCACGGACGATGTGGCTCTTGGCCGGCCCGCCGATCGCCGGGTTACAGGGCATAGCCGCCACGCTGTCCAGGCTGATGGTCAGACAAAGGGTCGGTTCCCCGCGGCGGGCAGCCGCCAGGGCGGCTTCACAGCCGGCGTGCCCGGCACCGATTACCACAACAGCGTATTTTTCGCCCACTGCCACCATCTCCCCACCATTCACTTGCCCACGCAAAATTCCTCAAACACCCGTTCGATTACGTCATCGCCCACCCTATCGCCGGTAATGGCGGCCAGTGCCTCGCTGGCCGTCTGTAAATCCACCGCCAGGCATTCCGGCGGTACATTCCCCACGGCAGCCAATGCCCCGGACACAGCCTGCCCGGCCTGCTGCAGCAGCTGGCGGTGCCGGCGGCTAATGGTCAGCCGCCAGGCCACATCTGCCTCCACCCGCGGCATCACCTGGCTTAACTTCGCCAGCAACTGGTCAACCCCCTGCCCGGTCAGGGCCGAAACCACCACTTTGTCCCAGTCCGGCCAGCAGCGGTCAACTTCGGCCAGCAGCCGTTCCCGCTGCCGATCACCGGCCAGCCGATCGGCCTTGTTCGCCACCACTAACACTGTCTTACCCGCGGCCAGCCGGCCAATCTGCATGTCTTCCCCCGTCGGCCCGCAGCTGCCGTCCATCACCAATATTACCACATCGGCTGCGGCTATCGCATCGATACTGCGCCTCACGCCAATTTCCTCAACCTCGTCCCCGGCCGCCCTGATCCCAGCCGTGTCGACAAAACGGCATTTCATCCCGTCTATGTATCGCCATTCGGCTACGGTGTCGCGAGTGGTGCCGGCAATTTTTGAGACAATCGCCCGCTCTTCCCCCAGCAGTCTGTTCAGCAGGCTGGACTTGCCGACGTTGGGCCGTCCGGCTATGGTCATCCGTACTCCGTCCCGGATCACCCGGCCGTAATCGCTCCCGGCCAGCCAGCCGGCCAGCTCCCGATCAATCGCCGAAAGCTGGTCAACCAGCTGTTGGTCGCTGATTTCGGTGATGTCCTCCCCGGCATAATCGATCGCCACGGCCAGCCGGGCCTGCAGAGCGACGATCGAATCCCGCAGGCTCCTGATTTGACGGCTAAGGTCGCCGGCCAGCTGCCGCTGAGCCGCTGCCAGGCATCCCTCGCTTTCCGCGGTGATGATCGACAGCACAGCCTCGGCCTGGGCCAGGTCAAGCCGGCCGTTGAGAAAGGCGCGCTTGGTGAACTCACCGGGCCCGGCCAGCCTGACCCCTTGTGCCAACACACCGGCAAGAATTTTTTCAGCCACCAGCCGCCCGCCGTGACAGTGGATCTCCACCACATCTTCACGGGTATAGGAGTGGGGGGCGGGCATGATCACCAGCATCACCTCGTCAATCCACCCCTCCTTACCCGGTTCGCACCAATGCCCCAGAATCATGCGCCTTGCCGGCAGATCGCCCTGCTGCCAGCGCTGATTGCGGGGCCGGAACAGCCGGCGGCAGACTGCAATCGCCCCCTCGCCGCTGACCCGGACAATGCCGATACCGGCCATTCCCGTGCCGGTGGCTATCGCCGCAATTGCTTCCATTATCAGTACCCCCTGCGTCTGCCAGTGACTAAAAACAAACCCGATCGGCCAGATCGGGTTTGCACGCGCTTGATTCGGTTATTCGCCAGCCGGCCGGCGCACCCGGTGCCGGTTCCGCTCCCGCCCGGCCCGTCCACCGCTGGTATTATGGCCGTATTTTCCCACCGGCTCCCGGCCGGCTGCATTCACCGGCGAGATCACCACCTTGCGCCGCGGCTCCTCTCCCTCGCTGACCGTGGTCACCAAACGATCGGCCTGGAGGGTGGTGTGGATAACCTTGCGCTCCTGTGAGCTCATCGGCTCCAGCACCTTGCTCACACCTTCGCGCTTGACCTGTGCCGCCAGCCGTACCGCCAGCTTTTTCAGGGTATCATGCCGCCGCCGCCGGTAATCTTCGACATCGAGGATAATCCGCGTCCGTTCCTCGCCATCGCTTCTGCGGTTGACAACCAGCCCGGTCAGATACTGCAGGGCGTCGAGGGTCTGACCGTGCTTGCCAATCAGCACCCCGAGGTTTTCCCCCCGCAGGTTAAGCACAACCGCTTCCTTTGACCGCAGCTTCTCCAGGCTGACCGGAATTCCCATCGCCCTGAACACCGCCTGTAGAAAATCCTTAGCCGCCGCCACTCCCTGCTGACCGGCCCGACTGGCCGCTGCTCCGGCGTCAGCCCGGCCGGCCTGACTCGCAAGCACCACCTGGCTGTCGCCGGCAACGGCACCGGCCGTCTCCCCGCGCCGGTCGCTTACCCGGACCCGGGCCAGCCGTGCCCCTATTCCCAGGAATCCCTTGCTGGGAGGCACCAGCACTTCAATATCGACATCTTCCTCCCGGGCCGAAAGCTCGCTCAGCGCCAGCTCAACAGCCTCCTCAATTGTCTTGCCTTCCTTTTCCACCGTTGCCATCATCATTCCTCCCGCATTATTGAGAAACAGCTGGCTTGCGGTATAACCACCACTGCTGGACGATCTGGATAATATTGCTCGTCACCCAGTACAGAACCAGCCCCGACGGGAACTGCAGGCTTATATAGCCGATGAACACCGGCATTATATACAGCATGATCCGGTTGGGGTTCGGACCGTCGCCGGCCGGCTGGCTGCTGACGCTCTGCGACTGTTTGGTCGAATACCACGTCGTCAACGCCGACAGTGCCGGCAGGACATAGGTCGGGTCGGGAGCGTTCAGCTGCTTTAACCACAGGAAAGTGGGTTCGTGCAGATAACTGTAGTCGCGGATTGCCCAGAAAATCGCGATCAAAATCGGCATCTGCACCAGCAGCGGCAAACAGCCGGCCAGCGGATTGACCCCGGCCTCCTTGTACAGCCTGGCCAGCTCCCGTTGCAGTTTTTCCTTGTTGTCTTTGTATTTTTCCTGGATCTGCTTCATTTTTGGCTGAAGCTCCTGCATCGCCCGCATCGACTTCATCTGTTTGACTGTCAACGGATAGAGGGCCAGCCTGATTGCCACCGTCAGCAAAATGATCGCCACCCCGTAATTGGCAAACCCCAGATTAGCGGAGAGATCATAAAAAAATGTCAGAACAGCCTGCAGTATATGGGTTAACCAATCAAACACCGTGACACCTCACCGTTTTGTTTCTACCGGATCGTAACCGCTGCCCCCCCAGGGGTGACAACGGGCCAGCCGGCACACCGCCTTCGCCAGTCCGCGCCGCACCCCGAACACAACCACTGCCTCCCGGGCATACTGAGAACAGGTGGGCTGGAACCGGCAGCAGACCGGCTTCAGCGGCGACAGATACCGCTGGTAAAAATCAACAGTCGCAACAATCAGGCGCTGCCCGACGGACATTTTCACCAGCTGCCCCTTCCCGTTCGTACTCGCGGTTCAGTTTCTTCAGTGCCCGGCCCCAGGCCGCCTCGACCACGGCCAGCGGACAGCCGAGCATAGCCATCCGGGCAATCATCAGACAGTCCAGACCGGCCGGCAGCAAGTGCTTGTTGCGGCGGTAACACTCCCGCAACAGCCGCCGGCAGCGGTTGCGAACCACTGCCCCGCCCAGCCTGCGGCCGGCGGCAAATGCCACCCTCCGCCGTCCGTCCGGTCTTGCCTGCCAGCGCACAACAAACAAGCGGTCTCTGATCAGACCGCCATTCAGATACAGATCCTGCAGTTCTTCCTTCCGTCTGATGATCTCCTGTCTGGGCAGACATTTATCCAAATCAATCGCCGGACCAGCCGCTATGCCGACAGTCGCTTGCGTCCCCGGGCCCGTCGCCGTTTCAGCACCTGCCGCCCGCCCAGGGTTTTCATCCGCTCCATAAACCCGTGGGTACGCTTCCGCCACAGGTTGTTGGGCTGATATGTCCTTTTCATAAGCACTCCTCCCGCCAAAATGTCGCACCCGACAAAATAAAGCCAGCAACATCACGTTACCGGCTATACTCAAACCACTCACCGCTGTCAGACCACAATAACGCACCGTGAATTATATCTTATGGCCATTTGCCTGTCAAACCGCGCCTTCGCCTCCCCGTCCGGCCGGTCAGCCCCGACAGTAACGGGCAGCCAGCGTCCGGCGGTCGAGCCGCCACACCCCGTCCCCGTCCTGCCGGTAGCCAATCTTTCCGATGTAGCGGCGGTGGTCAGCGTGCATCGAACCGGCTATATCACGCTCCAGCGCCAGGCAGTCGTATTGCCCCTGTATCACAAACGCCGCCAGTTTTTCGTGAATGAACTGACCGGTCTTATAGTCGCGGAATTCGGCAATCACATAGTCAACCACTATCACCATCTCCCGGCCGGCTCCCGGCCGGTAAACAAACACTCCCACCGGGCGGCCGTTCCTGATCGCCAGCAGGCAACGGCTGCCAGACAGCCTGCCGGGATCAAACGCCGGCAGCAGCCGGCGGATATCGTCGCCGTAAAAATCAAGGAAAAACCGGGTAAAACTGTCCTGAAGACTGCTGTCGAGCAGGCGGAAAGATTCCCGGTTGGTAAAGTGCCGGACAATTGCGCAGGCTGGGCAGAAAACATCTTTTCCAAACGTATCTCAATTATAT
>JAOAFP010000062.1:0-6476 GCA_026416215.1 Negativicutes bacterium
CGGCTGTGCCGCCTGGTATTGTTGATGTGAACCTGGGAAGAGACGCCTGCGCGTCTCTTTTTTTTTTCGCGCGAAGGCAGGGTTTTGCCCGCCTGGCGAGAATAAGAAACCGGTCAGGGTTTGTACGGGGAATTGCTGTCAAACCGACGGCCGGCCGGGCAGGAAGGGAGCCCGGGAAGGGAGGTAAAAAGTGCTGGAACGCTATTCGACGGTGGCCATGCGCGAGATTTGGTCGGCGGAGAACTACTGGCGGATTGTGCTGGACATTGAGCTTTTCGCCTGTGAGGCCATGCAGCGGGCCGGACTGGTACCCGAACCGGCCTGGCGGGAGATAAAGGCCAGGGCTGGCTTTGATCCGGCACGGATAGCCGAGATTGAACTGACCACCCGCCACGACCTGCTGGCGTTTTTGCAGGCCGTGGGGGAAAAGGTCGGCGACAGCGCCAGGTATCTGCACTTGGGGCTGACATCGTCCGATGTAAAGGATACAGCTTTGGCCGTGCAGATGAAGCAGGCCGGCGAACAGCTGGACGAGAGCCTGTGGGCCCTGCGGCGTGTGTTGCACCGGCAGGCGGCCAATCACCGGCACACAGTGGTGGTCGGGCGCACCCACGGTGTTCACGCCGAACCGATGACCCTGGGGATGAAGTTTGCCCTCTGGCTGGACGAGGTTGAGCGTGCCATTGCCAGGATGCGGCGGGCGACCCAGACCATCGCCCGTGGCAAGCTGTCGGGAGCGGTGGGAACTTACGCCACCGTCGACCCGGCCGTCGAGGAGGAGGTATGCCAGCGGCTGGGGCTCAAGCCGGAGCGGATTGCCACCCAGGTGATTCAGCGCGACCGGCACGCCGAATACCTGACCACCCTGGCGATCATTGCCTCGTCTCTGGACAAAATGGCCACCGAGATCCGCAACCTGCAACGCACCGAGATCCGCGAAGTTGAGGAACCGTTTGCCCCTGGGCAGAAGGGCTCGTCAGCCATGCCTCACAAGCGCAACCCGATTGCCTGTGAGCAGCTGACCGGCCTGGCCAGGGTAGTGCGCAGCAACGCAGTGGCAGCCCTGGAAAACAACGTGCTGTGGCACGAGCGGGACATGTCCCATTCCTCGGTGGAACGGATCATCATCCCCGACAGCACGACTCTGGTTGACTACATGTTGCAGCGGCTGACCCAGATTATCGAAGGCCTGCTGATTTATCCGGACAATATGGCCGCCAATCTGCAGCGGACCGGCGGGCTGATTTACAGCCAGAGGGTGTTGTTGGCCCTGGTTGGCAAGGGGATGAGCCGGGAGCAGGCTTACGGACTGATCCAGGAAAAGGCGATGGCCAGCTGGCTGGACAACGCCGATTTTCGCCGCAGTCTGGCCGAGGACCCCCGGGTGGCGGTGCTGCTGAGCGAGGCCGAACTGGCTGCCTGCTTCGCCAACCAGCCGTTTCTGCAGCGGGTGGACACAGTCATGGCCAGATTTGGCCTTTGAAGGAGACGGCTATGGCACAATACAGCAGTGTAGCGGTGCTCGGAACTCAGTGGGGGGACGAGGGCAAGGGCAAACTGGTGGATTTTCTGGCCGAACAGGCCGACGTGGTGGTCAGGTTTGCCGGCGGCAACAATGCCGGGCATACGGTGGTGGTGGGCGACGACACCTATAAGCTGCACCTGCTCCCGTCTGGTGTTTTGCACCCCGGCAAGCTGTGCCTGCTGGGCAACGGCGTGGTGGTTGACCCGGCGGCCCTCCTGCTTGAGATCAGGGGGCTGGAACAGCGGGGAGGCTCGGCGGCCGGGTTGCGTATTTCCGACCGGGCTCATCTGGTGATGCCCTGGCATCAGATTCTCGACAAGGCGCAGGAGCAGGCGGCCGGCAGCAACCGAATCGGGACGACCGGCAAGGGAATAGGTCCAAGTTACGTTGACAAACATGCCCGCACCGGTTTGCGGGCCGGCGATTTGCTGGAGCCGGAGATTCTAATCGAGCGGATCAGACAGATCCTGCCCCGGGTCAACGCGGTGCTGACCGGTGTTTATCGATTGTCGCCGCTGGATGAACAGGTGATAATGGAAAGGTTTATTGAATACGGTCAGGCACTGCGGCCCTATATCTGTGATACGATCAGCCTGCTCAGGGACTGTCTGGCCGCCGGTCAGAGGGTGTTGTTCGAGGGGGCTCAGGCAACTTTTCTTGATATCGACTACGGAACTTACCCGTACGTGACATCTTCCCACCCCACCGCCGGGGGGATCTGTACCGGGGCGGGAGTGGGACCGCACCACGTCGGCCACATAACCGGGGTGGTCAAGGCCTATACCACCCGGGTGGGCGAAGGACCGTTCCCCACCGAACTATTCGACGCCACCGGCGAGCTGATCCGTGAGGGCGGCCAGGAATACGGCACCACCACCGGCCGGGCCCGCCGTTGTGGCTGGCTTGATCTGGCGATGGTCAGGTATTCGGCCTGGCTTAACAGTCTGGACAGCATCGCCCTGACTAGGCTGGACGTGCTGGACAAATTGCCGAAAATCAGGGTGTGCACCGGTTACTTGCTGCATGGCCGCCCGATCAGCCACTATCCGTCATCCCTGCACGAGCTGTCCCAGATCGAACCGGTTTACCGGGAAATGCCGGGCTGGCAGTCCAGTACCGGTGATTGCCGGAGCTGGGAGCAACTGCCGGTGGCGGCCAGGGATTACGTGGAAATGATCGCTCAGACAGTGGGGGTACCGGTAACGATGGTGTCGGTGGGACCGCGACGGGAGCAGACCATTGTCCGGCAATCCTGTTTTGCCGAAAATTAGACTGGCTGTCAGGCTGGCTGCCCTGCTCCTGCTGGCGGGGTCAGGCGGCTGCGCCGCAGCGGCTGGTCCGCCGGTGGCGGTAAGCTGGATTGGCGGGCAGTCGATGATATTCGGCGAGGATGAATTTACGCTGCTGTTTTCCGCCGACGGCCCGGTGAGTGCCAGGAAGTTGGCCGCCGAATACGACGACCGGCAGGCCCGGCTTACTCTGACTGTGGACGGGGTTGAACTGGCGTCACCGCTGCCGGGGAGGGTGGAGCCGGGCAGCCGGCTGGTCAGCCGGCTGTGGCTGGCCGTGGATGACGGCCGGCTGGTCATCACTCTGTCAACGGTGGGACTGGCAGCTGCGGAGTGGCTGAGACTGGACGACGACGGCCGGCGGTGGGCGGCTATTGTCCGCCGCCTGCCGGAGGACGGTGGTTACAGCCGCCAGGGAGTCAGCAAAGCCGTGAAGGGGCAGAGGATTGTCGTCGACCCCGGGCACGGCGGCAGTGATTGCGGGGCGATCGGCCCCGACGGGATACGGGAGGCGGACGTCAATCTGGCCGTCGGTCTGAAAGTGGTCGAATTGCTCCGCGATGCGGGGGGTGACGTTCGGCTGACCCGGACGGCCGATGTTGATGTTTGCCGGCCGGGTGCCAGTGACAGCGAGGAGCTGGCAGCCAGGGTGGCGGTGGCCAACAACTGGCCGGCGGCGGTGTTTGTCAGCGTTCACTGCGACGCGGTGGACAGGGCGGGTGCCAACGGCCAGGGGACTTTTTACTATCCCAAGCAAACTGACGATCTCATTCTGGCCAATTCGCTGTGCGACTCGCTGGACGACCTGTTGGGGCTGAGCAACCGCGGCGGGCGGGAAGCCGGGTTTTACGTGCTGCGGCATACCGCGATGCCGGCAGCTTTGGTGGAAATGGCGTTTATTTCCAATCCCGGCGAGGAGAAACTGCTGGCCGGACAGGACGGTCAGTTCAGGTTTGCACTGGCCATTGCCCGCGGCATTGCCGACTACTTCGACCTCAAGGTCCGTCAGGCTGCAGCAGCTGGCGGGGACGGAAAGGACGGTTAAGGTGAACAGTTACGACGTAGCGATTATCGGGGCTGGTCCGGCCGGGATTTTTGCCGCCTACGAGCTGCTGAAAACCAGGCCGGATGCGGCGGTGGTGCTGGTGGAAGCCGGCAACGACATCAGACAGCGGGCCTGTCCGATAGCCGGCCGGCAGGTTGAGCAGTGCACCGGCTGCAGGCCCTGCAGCATAATGCGCGGGTTTGGCGGGGCCGGGGCATTTTCCGACGGCAAATACAACCTTACTACCGCCTTTGGCGGCTGGCTGAACGATTTTCTGCCCGACGAACAGGTTATGGAGCTGATTGAGTACATCGACGGAATAAATGTTGAACTGGGGGCGCCGGCCGAGTTATACGATACTGCCGGCAGCGATCTGACCAGGCGGGCAATTGCCTACGATTTGCATTTGTTGTCAGCCAAGGTCAGACACCTGGGCACCGAAAACAATGTAAACATTCTCAGGACTCTTTCGGCCAGACTGTCGGCCCGGCTGACCATGATATTCAACCGGGCGGTGGAGACGGTCGGGCCGGTGGCGGACGGATTTGTTCTGCGAATGACCGACCAGACCGAACTGTTGGCCCGATATGTGATCGCTGCCCCGGGCCGGGCCGGGGCGGAATGGTTCGCCGGGTTGTGCCGCAGCCTGGGACTGCCGCTGACCAACAACCAGGTTGACGTCGGCGTCCGGGTGGAGATCCCGTTCGAGGTGTTCCAGCATATCACCGACGAAGTTTACGAGGCAAAACTGGTTTACCGCACCAAGCAGTACGGCGATCTGGTCCGCACCTTCTGTATGAATCCCCGCGGCTACGTCGTGGCCGAAAACACCGACGGCATTATTACAGTTAACGGTCACAGTTTCCACGATCCGGCGCTGTCTTCCGAGAACACCAATTTTGCCCTGCTGGTCAGCAACCGGTTCACCGAACCGTTCAAGGAACCTCACCAGTACGGCAAGCGCATTGCATCCTTTTCCAACATGCTGGGAGGAGGAGTGCTGGTCCAGCGGTTTGGCGATCTGATCAAAGGGCGGCGGACCAACGAGCGGCGACTGGCCAAAAGCTTCACCCGGCCGACCCTGAGAGCCACCCCCGGCGATCTGAGCCTGGTGCTGCCCAAGCGACACCTTGATAACATTATCGAGATGATCTATGCTTTGGACAAAATTGCTCCGGGTATGGCCAACACCGACACCCTGCTGTACGGGGTGGAAGTCAAATTTTACAGTTCCCGGCCGCACCTGTCGGCTGAACTGGAGACCGATATCCCCGGGCTGTATGCCATCGGCGACGGGGCGGGTGTCACCCGGGGGCTGTCACAGGCCAGTGCCAGCGGGGTGGTGGCTGCACGGGCGGTGGCTAAAAGGCTAGGCCGGGCTGGTGGCCTGAACCCGGGCAGCTAAATGGGAGGAGCAACGGCCGGCCGGTGCTGGGATGATTTCTGGACCGGCTATGTTTTCCTCTGGCGCTGGCTGCTGTTTGTCATGGCGGCCCTGCTGGCCGGCCGACTGGTGTTTCTGGTGTCGTTCCAGGCGGATCTGGCTACCGCGACCGGAAGGCATGACCTAGTCCGGGCGCTGTTCACCGGCTGGCAGCTCAGTCTGAAGACCTGCTGGTGGCTAACCGTACTGCCGGCAGTCCTGGCCAGTCTGCCCCGGCTGTTTGCACCCCGCTGGCCAACCGCCCGGATCTATCTGGTGTACGGCTGGCTGGTGGTGGCAGTGCTGTCCCTCACCCTCAGCGTCCGGTTGCCATTTTACCAGCAGTTCAGGATCTCATTCAGCCCGCTGCTGTTTACCGTGGCTTATGAAGACTGGGCAGCCGTCTGGACTACCCTGCGCGAAAGCTACGGTTTGTTCTGGCGGCTGACGGTGGCGGCGGCAATGGTGGCGTTGGCCGGCTGGCTGTGGCGCCGGCTGGTTGGCCGGCCGGTCGGTCGATGGCCGCTGTACGGGGCGCCCCGGGTATGGGACTGGCTGGGACGGGTGGCAATCATCGGCCTGACGATGGTCTTCGGCTTCTGGTCCTATCACGGCGGGGCGTGGCATTATGGGCAGGAAATGGTCTGGGAGAACGCCGGGGTAACTGCCGATCGGCTGCTGAACGAAGCGGTTCTGGATGATTTTCAGGCTTTGTGGCGAGCTTGGCAGCTCGACGAGAGGATCAGATCGTGCGACGGTATCGATGTATCGCCGGAGGCCATGCGTCATTACGGGCGGATCATTGCCGGGCGGGACGACATAGACAGCGCCAACTGGGACGACTATACCCTGCGTCATGCCAGCGGCAACCGGCTGGTACCGCCTCCCCGGCAGATATTTCTGATCGTTGCCGAAAGTTTCGCCGCCTGGCCGTTTCTGCCGGAGTACGACCGGCTGGGTATTGTCAGCGCCAGCAAACGGCTGGCGTCCCGGCCCGACACGGTGATGGTCCTCGACTTCCTGCCCAATGGCATGTCGACTATCGGCGCGGTCACCGGGATTGTCAGCGGTCTGGCCGATGCCAACCTTTACATGAACTATCTGCCGGAAAGCTACCGGCAGCCGTATGCCACAGCCATTGCCCCGGCGTTGGAAGGGCTGGGGTATCGCTGCAGTTTCTGGTATGGCGGTCCC
>JAOAFP010000062.1:6486-8355 GCA_026416215.1 Negativicutes bacterium
CGGATCGAAGACTTTGTCCGGGCGCAGGGTTTTCAGGACTTCCACGGCCGCGGCGACATCACTGCATCCTCAGGCAATATCTGGGGGTGTGATGACCGCGACCTGTTTGATTTTGTCCTTGGCCACGCCGATCTTGAACGGCCGGGTCTGCACGTTATCCTGACCGTTTCCAACCATCTGCCGTTCAGCGTCGATCTGGCGAAGGCCGGATTTGACCGGTCGGTGGTGGCCGGGGGACTTGATGACGAGCAGCTGAAGGACGAGGGTCTGCTGACGGCGCTTGGCCACTACTGGTACGCTGACCGGACGATGAACGACTTCATTGCCGCCATGCGGGAAAAAGCCCCGCAAAGTCTATTTGTGGTGGTGGGCGATCACGCCAATCGCCTGAACCTGGAAGCGCAGCCGGATATGTTCCGGCAGTACGCCGTGCCGTTGATAATCAGTGGACCGGGTATCGACAGGCAGCGGTGGCCGGCCCGGACGGCCGGCAGTCACATCGACCTGGCGGCCACCATAATCGACCTGGTGGCACCGGCCGGCTGGCCGTATCATTCACTGGGCAACAGTCTGGCGTCGGGCAACCGCTTTGCCGTGAATTACGGCTGGTGGATGGATGCCGGGATGATGGGAGTGACCCACAGCCGCGAATGGTTGGCACTGCCCGATCACCTGCCGGGCCAGACTCCGGATTTCGCGGCTATAGATAGCCGTACGGACGCGGTGCGGGCTATGTCGTACTGGCGGATCAGGCACGGGCAATTTCTCAAGGAGAATTAAAAACATGGCCGGACAGGACAATCTTCTGGACAGTCTTCTGAACCCCGGCGGGGTGGCGGACGGCCTCGCCGGCGACGCAGTGATCGCTGAAACCGGGGATTACCGACTGTGGATTGACAGCGACAAACTTAAGCTGCAGCTGCTGGTTAGAAAGAAATATTTGCCCGAAACCGGGGAATGTGTCGAGCGCAGCGAACAGGAGGCGGCTTTTCTGGCCGAGGCCATCCACCAGCAGATCGAACGGGCAGGTGTCGTCGGTCAGCCGACCGGCTGGGGGGAAAAAATCTGGCAGGCGCTGGAAAACCCAGATTTGCCGGTGGTGGTGGTCAGCGGCACTCCTCCGGTGGAAGGGGAAGACGGGCAGGTGGTCATACATTTCCGGCTGGAGGCTGACCGCCGGCCCCAGGCAGAGGAAAACGAAAAAATTGACTATCGCGAGCTGAGCCCGTTTGTTATCGCCAGTGCCGACGATTTGCTGGCCGATATCATTCCCCCCACCGAAGGGATTGCGGGGCAGGACGTGTTTGGCCAAATCCTGCCGGCCAAACCCGGAAAACCGGCCAAGATCGGGCTGGGCGATAATGTCAGGTGCCAGGACAACAAGGTTTATGCCGAGATCACCGGCCAGGTTGCGTTGATCGACGATAAGATCAACGTTTCACCCATCCTCGTGATCAGCGAGGACGTTGATTACGAAACCGGCAATATAAATTTCACCGGCAGCGTGCTGGTGCGGGGAGCGGTACAGCCGGGGTTCACCGTTACGGCCAGTGGCAGCGTTGAAGTGGATGGTTCGGTGGCCGGGGCGGTGGTGGCCGGCAACGAAGTTGTGTTGCTGCGCGGGGTCAACGGCGGCAAAATCACGGCCAAAAAATCAGTCCGGGCCAAGTTCATCGAGAACGCTGAGGTAACGGCCGGTGAGGACATCTTCGTTTCCGACTATATAATGCACAGCACGGTGCGGGCAGGTCGCAAAATCGTGGTGGTGGAAGGCAAGGGGCTGATCGTCGGCGGGGTGGTGATGGCTGGCGAGGAGCTGGAGATAGTGGCAATTACGCTCAGGGAGGGTTCGGATGCACATTAAAGCTG
>JAOAFP010000063.1 GCA_026416215.1 Negativicutes bacterium
GGTGGTGCCTACCTTTGAGCGCTGGGCCAAGGAGGGAGACGAGGGCCGCCGGAAAATGGTTCAGATTACCCGGTACGGCACCGTTCTGCTGGCACTCATTCAGGCGATCGGCATGTCAATCGGGCTGCGGGCGGCGATTATCAACCCCGGGATATTTTCGATTGCCCTCATTGCCATAACCCTGACTGCCGGCACGATGTTTCTGATGTGGCTGGGCGAGCAGATTACCGAGAAGGGAATTGGTAACGGAATTTCGCTTATTATCTTCGCCGGGATAGTGTCGCGGATTCCCAGCGCCATTTATATAATCTTCCAGTACCTGCAAGCCGGGACGATCAACTGGTTCAACCTGATTCTGTTCGTGATTATTGCCCTGCTGATGATCGCGTTCGTTATAGCCATCCAGCAGGGATCGCGCAAAATTCCCGTCCAGTACGCCAAGCGGGTGGTTGGTCGGCGGATGTACGGCGGACATTCCACCTTCATCCCGTTGAGGGTGAATCAGGCCGGGGTTATACCGATAATCTTCGCTTCCTCTATCCTGATGTTCCCGATTACCATTACCCAGTTTGTCAACATCGCCTGGATCAAGACCATCAGCGCCTGGTTCGAGTGGGGGAGCTGGCTGAATACATCCCTTTATGCAATCCTTATCATTTTTTTCACCTATTTCTACACGGCGGTGACGTTCAATATCAATGACGTGGCCGACAATATGAAGAAACACGGTGGATTCATACCGGGACTGCGGCCGGGGAAACCAACGGCCGAATACCTCGAGCGGGTCATGTCGAGGATTACCCTGGCCGGGGCGATTTTTCTGGCGTTTATCGCGATTATGCCCAACATAGTGGTATGGACCACCAATATCCAGGGTGTGTATTTTGGCGGCACGGCCCTGCTGATTGTCGTGGGCGTGGCTCTTGACACGATGAAACAGCTGGAAACACAGATGCTGATGAGACATTATCAGGGATTCATGAAATAGAGATAATCCTGGAGGGCCGCCAATGTTCATTGTCTTGTTGGGATCGTCAGGGGTCGGTAAAGGTACGCAGGCGGAAAAAATCAGCAATCAGTTGCATATTCCCCATATATCCACTGGTGAGATGTTCCGTCAGGCCATCCGCACCGGACGGGGGATCGGCCGGGAGGTCCGGCCTTATATTAAAGAAGGCAAACTGGTGCCCGATCCAGTGGTGACAAGGATGCTATTCAAGCGCATTCTGGAAAAAGACTGTCTGTCCGGGTGCATCCTTGACGGTTACCCCCGGACGGTACGGCAGGCCAATTCACTGGATCTGATCATGCAGGGGCTGGACTGGCAGCTTGGCATCGTACTTCATATTGTGGTGCCGGACGAAGAGATAATTGCCCGTACCAGCGGCCGGCGGGAGTGTTCAACCTGTCACGCAATCTACCACTTGGTCAGCAAACCGCCCCGCGATCCCGGGCATTGCGATATCTGCGGCGGCGGATTATTCCAGCGGCTGGACGACCGGGAAGAGGTGGTGCGGAAGCGGATGGAAGTCTACTGGGAGCAAACCCAGCCACTGGTTGATTATTACCATATAAAGAATCTTTACTGCAAAATCAATGGCAGCCAGCCGATCTGGGACGTTTTTGTCGAGATAATGAACGCCATTGACAGGCGGAAGATGCAGGAAATACCGCAGTAGCTGATGATTGAAATCAAGACCGGGCGGGAAATTGCCCTGATGGCCGAGGCCGGTCAGCTGGTGGCGGCCACTCTGGCCATGCTCCGCCAGCACCTTGCTGCCGGTATCACCACCGGCGAGCTGGATGAGCTGGCCGAGCAGTTTATCCGCCAGCGGGGTGGTGAACCGTCATTCAAGGGGTTGCGAGGGTATCCGGCCAGTATTTGCGTGTCGGTTAACGAGGAGGTTGTACATGGCATCCCCGGGCGGCGGAAAATTGCTGAAGGTGATCTGGTGAGCATCGATCTGGGAGTCAGGATGAACGGTTTTCACGGCGATGCCGCGATAACCGTGGCAGTTGGCCGGGTCAGCCGCCAGGATCGGGAGTTGTTGCAGGTTACGGAGCAGTGCCTGCTTAAAGCCATCGATGAAGCCCGTCCGGGCCGGCGGTTGGGCGACATAGGCCATGCTGTCCAGAGCTGGGCGGAACGGCACGGGTTTTCGGTGGTAAGAAGCCTGGTAGGGCACGGGATTGGCCGCGATCTGCACGAAGAGCCGCAGGTTCCGAACTTCGGGCGACCGGGCACGGGAGCTGAACTGAAACCGGGAATGACACTGGCGATTGAGCCGATGATCAATGCCGGTACGCATAAGGTCAGCATCTTACGGGACAACTGGACGGTGGTCACGGCTGACCGCAGGCGTTCGGCCCATTTTGAACACACCGTGGCGGTTACCGAAAACGATCCGCTGGTGTTGACCGGATTTAGCGACTGACAGCAAGGAGGGACGGCCGCTGATGGCAAAACAGGATGCAATTGAGGTCGAAGGCGTGGTGGTGGAAGCTTTGCCGAATGCCATGTTTCAGGTGAGGCTGGAAAATGATCACGTTGTCCTGGCACACGTGTCAGGCAAGATCCGGATGAATTTCATCCGTATACTGCCGGGCGACAGGGTGACAGTTGAACTGACCCCGTACGATCTGAAGCGGGGTAGGATAACTTATCGTTTTCGCTGAATATGCGGATAATGACGCTGACTAAGGGGGGATGGCTGTGAAGGTTAGACCGTCGGTAAAGGCAATCTGTGAGAAGTGCAAAATAATCAAACGCCATGGCCGGATCATGGTTATATGCGAGAATCCCAAACACAAACAACGACAGGGTTAAGGAGGATAATGAGAAATGGCGCGTATTGCCGGGGTGGATTTGCCGCGCGAGAAGCGGGTTGAGATAGCGTTGACCTACATTTACGGGATTGGGCTGACGCTGTCGAGGCAGATATTGTCGAAGACCAACATAAATCCCGACACGCGGGTCCGCGACCTGACCGAGGATGAAGTGGCAAAACTGCGTGAAACCATCGACCGGGACTACAAGGTTGAGGGTGACCTCAAGCGTGAGGAGCAGCTCAACATAAAGCGGCTGATTGAGATTGGCTCCTACCGTGGCCGGCGGCACCGGCTGGGGTTGCCGGTCAGGGGTCAGCGGACCAAGACCAACGCCCGTACCCGCAAGGGTCCCAAGCGGGCAATCGGCGGCAAGAAGAAGACCGGTAAGTAGCGGCACATTAAGGAGGGTACAAGATTGGCAGCTCGAAGGACGACGGTGCGCACCAAGCGCCGGGAGCGCAAGAACATTGAAAGCGGACAGGCGCACATTCGCTCATCTTTCAACAACACGATCATCACTTTATCTGATACCAGGGGCAACGCGATATCCTGGGCCAGTGCCGGCGGATTGGGTTTCCGCGGTTCGCGCAAATCAACCCCGTTTGCCGCTCAGATGGCGGCTGAATCGGCGGCCAAGGCGGCGATGGAACACGGATTGCGGCAGGTTGACGTCTTCGTTAAGGGGCCGGGATCGGGGCGGGAGGCTGCCATCCGGGCTCTGCAGGCGGCGGGATTGGAGATAAATTCTATAAAGGATGTTACCCCAATCCCCCACAATGGGTGCCGGCCACCCAAACGACGCCGGGTATAAGCACAGGAGGTAACGTAATGGCAAGATACACAGGGGCTGAGTGCCGACAGTGCCGCCGGGAGGGTGCCAAACTTTTCCTGAAGGGCGATCGGTGTTACAGTGACAAATGTTCCTTCAGCCGGCGGGGGTATGCTCCCGGCCAGCATGGTCAGGGACGCAAAAAAGTTTCCGAGTATGGTCTGCAGCTGCGGGAAAAACAGAAAGCCCGCCGGATCTATGGTATTCTTGAGCGCCAGTTTCGCACATATTTCCGGAAGGCCGACCGCCAGGCCGGTGTGACCGGTGAAAATTTGCTGGTACTGCTGGAAAGGCGGCTGGACAACGTGGTGTACCGTCTGGGTATGGCCAGCAGCCGCAACCAGGCCCGGCAAGTGGTTCTGCACGGGCATATAGAGGTGAACGGCCGGCGGGTGAACATACCGTCCTTCCTGGTCAGGCAGGGGGATGTGGTAAGTGTGCGGGAGGGTAGCCGCAGCTCGGTGCTGATGCAGGAGGCGGCAGAGCGGATGAACAGCATTCAGCCCGGCCCGTGGCTGGAACTGACGATGCCGGCGATGACCGGCCGGGTAATTCGCTATCCCAGCCGCGAGGAAATTGACACCCAGGTTCAGGAGCAGATGATAGTTGAGTTGTACTCCCGTTAAGGGCAGAAAATAACCTGAGGGGGCATGTGAGTTGCTGAAAGAGAATGCCTGTCCGGAGATCCGGATTGTCGAGATAAGCGAGGACAACCGTTACGGCCGGTTTGAGTGGGAGCCGCTCGAACGCGGCTACGGTATGACGCTGGGCAACAGCCTGCGGCGGGTATTGCTGTCGTCGCTGCCGGGGGCGGCAGTCGTGGCGATAAAAATTGACGGGGTTATGCATGAGTTTTCAACCGTCCCCGGTGTGCGTGAGGATGTTGCCGATATTGTCCTCAACATCAAACAGCTTTGCCTGCGCTGGCACGACGAGGACGGCGAAGGGACGAAGATTGCCAGGATAAATTTCAGCGGTGAGGGTGTGGTTACCGGTGGTGATGTGAAAACTGACGCCGGTCTGGAGGTACTGAACAAGGACCTGCCGATCGCCACCTTGGCCGCCGGGGCCCAGCTGAATATGGAATTGTACGTCAGGCGGGGAGTTGGGTATGTGACTTCCGACAAGAACAAGCAATACGCCGATGATATTGGTATGATCCCGGTTGACGCGGTGTATTCACCGATTTTGCGGGTGAATTACACGGTGACCGACACCCGGGTCGGCAATGTCACCAATTATGATCGGCTGACATTTGAGCTGTGGACCAATGGCGGCATCACCCCTGACGAGGCGGTGGTCCGGGCGGCCGGCATAATTATTGGTTATTTCCGTCAGCTCGACACAATCACCGGCAAGGTTATCGCCAAGCGGGCCGAGATGGCCCAGCGGGCCGGAATGAAGGACGGGCGGGAAGGCGACGGTGAAGCCGGCACTGACGGGGATGGTCACCACGACCTGACGCTTGAGGAGATGGAGCTGTCGGTCCGAGCGTACAATAGCCTGAAACGGGCTGAGATCAACCGTTTGTCCGACATAACCAAAATGACGGCTGAGGAACTGATGAAAGTCAAGAACCTTGGTCCCAAGTCACGGGATGAGGTGCTGAAGAAAATTCAGGAGTACGGACTCAAGCTGGCTGACGACTGAACGGGTATCACTTGGGATAAGGAGGTGTGGTGATGGCACTGGGATACAGAAAACTGGGAAGGAATTCAGGCGCCCGCCGGGCGCTGATCCGCGAAATAACGACAGCCCTGTTCCGGCACGGGAAAATTGAAACCACTGAAGCCAAAGCAAAAGAACTGACGAGGTCAGCGGCCAGGATGATCACCCTGGCCAAGCGGGGGGATCTGCATGCCCGCCGTCAGGCGCTTGCGTTTTTGACTGACGAGGGCGTGGTGGCCAAACTGTTCAGCGAGATTGCTCCGGCTCTGGCTGGGCGCAACGGAGGGTACACCCGGATTTACCGTACCGGAGTGAGGCGGGGGGATGCCGCGCCGATGGCGCTGATTGAAATAGTTGGTCGGAAGTAAGTGGGCTGTTGCAGCCGGTAAACAGCACGAGCCGCCCGAATCTCGGGCGGCTCGTGCTGTCTGGGACAGAAACTGCTGTCGGTTGCTGTGGTGGCCTGCCGCTTACAACCCGGATCCGCCCGGCAGTCACCCGAACCAACAGATGTAAACTGCCAGGCAGCCTTCACTCTGGCAGATCGTCACCGGCTGGGCGGGATCATCCAGCCGATTGCTGATGGCGTATTGGAAGCTGGCTGACAATACGGCGTTGGTCAGTGGCCAACGGACGTTGTCAATTTCAACACCGATGCAGTACGGGGTGAGCGGCAGCAGGGAGATGCACAGCGGTATCCGGGTGAAATGCAGCCGGCAGGATTGCTGGCTGCGCAGAAAAAATACCATTTCCTGCTGGTCAGCCAGTATCGCGTTGGGTTTGGGGCGTGCCAGTGAGTGGATTGCGGCATAAAGATGGTCGAACCGCCCGCCCCATACACCGCAAGCCAGCAGGGTGGTGTTGTCAGGATGATGATCGTTTATCAGCCGGAGGGCCAGTTCCAGGTCGGTGTCGTCCTTGTCGGGATGATGGCGCCGGACTCCGCGGCGACAGTTCCGTTCAGCCCAGCCCCAGTCGTCGACGGCAGCACTGTCACCATCGCCCACCAGCCAGTCGGGAACAACATCTAGTTCCCGCAGGGGCGTGACCCCGCCATCGACGGCGATGACCGACTGCAGGCCGGGCAGGGACAGGGATTTGTGCAGCCAGTCCGGATCCGGTGTCCGGCCGCCGGCTACCAACAGGCAGGACAGCGGCGGCCAGCCGGGCGGGGGTTCGATTTGCAGCCAGCCAAAATCGAGCATTGACAGAATGACCGCCTCCTAATCTGGGTAAGTATTGAAAGGAAATTTTACCCGGTATCATTAAGAATGGCAGATGGGCGGGAACGGGGCTGCCATAACGGTTTTTGAGGGTAAGGTCTCTATCCGGCAGAGGCGGATAGACCCCCCGGGGCACAGGTATGAGGTGACAGAGGGGATAAACTGGTCAAACTAGCCGGATATGCAGCCCTTCGCCATTTTAGATCAACTCAGCCGGCAATACAACCGCTCCGGTCCGGCAGTGACGGTTCGCGATATGGCCCGGTTTGCTTAATGCAACGACGACAGCGAACTGCTTTTGGATTGGCACGCCTGGCGCAGCGGGCGGATTGTTGTGGCCGGCCGGTGCCCGGGAGTATGCGGCAAACCGGCACGAAGAACTGGTGCAGTGGCCGGGATTATTTGCCAAACCGGCATAAGTTTGTTAAAATTAGCGTGATTTTACGGAGGTGGAGTTAGCGATGATTACAGCTTTGTACGTGATTGACGCCCTGCTGGCAGTTTTGCTGATCGTGTCGGTGGTTTTGCAGTCGGGTAAAAGCGCCGGTCTGTCTGGGTCGATTGCCGGTGGGGCCGAGGTGCTTCTCGGGGGAAAACGCAAGGGACTGGACGAAATTCTGGCCAGGGTGACGGTGGTGATATCAGTTCTGTTTGCCATAACTACCCTGATTATCGTCAAAATAACCCAGTACTGAGACAGCGTGGTTAAGGGACGGCACACCCGGCGGGAGGGTGTGCTTTTTTGTGTTCAGCCGGCGGCAGCAGGAATTTTCCGGACGGGGAAGAATATGGCCCATATAAACAGTTGCGAGGAGGACATCGGATGAACATTCTTTACGTCGCGCCGGCTGCTGGGACGTTCGCCTTGCTGTTTGCCGCTTATCTCATGATCAGCGTGTTGCGTGAAAACAGCGGCAATGACAGGATGAGGGATATATCCCAGGCTATCTACGAAGGGGCGATGGCCTACCTGAACCGGCAGTACAAAAGTCTGATCCCGTTCACGGTGGTTATCTTTATCATATTGTTCTGGGCTCAGGGACATACGCTGGCGGTGTCGTTTCTGGTCGGGGCGGTATGTTCGGCCTTGGCCGGATACGTAGGAATGACTTCGACCACCAAGGCCAATGCCCGGACCACCGAGGCCGCCCGCACCAGTCTTAACCGGGCACTGAACGTATCGTTCCGGGCCGGGGCAGTCATGGGTATGTCGGTGGCCGGACTGGGATTGCTGGGGGTGTCGGTGCTGTATCTGATTTTCCGCGATCCGGTGGCGATCAACAGCTTTGCCTTTGGTGCCAGTGCTATTGCCTTCTTTGCCCGGATCGGCGGGGGGATTTACACGAAGGCAGCCGATGTAGGGGC
>JAOAFP010000064.1 GCA_026416215.1 Negativicutes bacterium
GCTCAACGCCCTGCTCAGTGCAGCTATGGCTCTATACGCCCACCAGGCCGAGGCCATTATTTTTTGGCTGATGGGCAGCGTGAGCAGCTACGGCGGCCATCTGGGCTGGATAGTGGCGGCGGTGGCGGCGGTAATGGCGGTGATTACGGTGTTTGGCCGCGACCTCGACGTACTCAGTCTGGGTGAGGACAATGCCCGTTATCTGGGACTGGATGTAGCCCGGCTGAAGTGGCTGTTGCTGGTCCTGGTCACCGCCATGACGGCGGTCATTGTGTCGGTCACCGGGATCATCGGTTTTGTCGGACTGATTGTCCCTCACTGTCTGCGCCGGCTGGTCGGGTCCGGTCACAGCCGGCTGTTGCCGCTGGTGGCGGTCTGGGGGGGGATATTTCTTCTGCTGGCCGACGACATCTGCCGGCTGACCGGTCTGGTGTCAACGGTGCCGATCGGGGTGATCACCGCCCTGGTCGGGGCTCCATTTTTCCTGTTTCTGCTCCACCGCGAGCGTCGGCGGTGGCAGCTGTGAGCACCCGGCTGCTCGAGGTGCGCCGGCTGGCCGTCGGTTATGCCGCCGACCGGCCGGTGCTGTCCGGTATTGATTTTGGTCTGGACGGCGGGCAGCTGACAGCCGTGGTCGCCCCCAACGGCAGTGGCAAGTCCACCCTGCTCAAAACCATCGCCGGCGGGCTGCCCCCCCTGTCCGGCACAGTTGATCTGGAAGGCCGGCCGCTGCAGCGGTTTTCCCGCCGGCAGCTGGCCCAGCGGGTGGCGATGGTGGCGGTGGACGAACCGCTGTACCAGTTTACCGTCGAACAGATCGTCAGTCTGGGCAGATACCCCCATATCGGCCGGCTGGCCGCTCCGGGGCCGGCCGACCGGCAGGCGGTGGAACAGGCATTGCTGATGATGGGGCTGATCGGACTGCGGCACCGCCAGTTTGAACAGCTCAGCCTGGGCGAGCGCCAGAAGGTCACACTGGCGCGAATTATAGCCCAGCAGCCTCGGCTGATGCTGCTGGACGAGATCACCGCCCACCTCGATCTGGCCAACCAGTACTCGGTTATGCGCCTGATCCGGCAGATGGTGGACGACGGCGGGGTGGCAGTGCTGGCGGTGTTACACGACCTGACGCTGGCGGCCGGTTTTGCCGACCGGGTGCTTATGTTTCACCGGGGCGGGCTGGTGGCCGACGGCCGGCCGGACGAGGTGATAACGCCTGACAACCTGAAGCGGCTGTTCGACCTGCCCGGCGAACTGTGCCAGCGTCTGGCGGCCCGGATTTACGACCGGACATACCTTTAGGCAGCCCAACCGGGCGGGGCAGCCGGCAGTATCACCGGCACTGGCCGGATAGCGGCCGGCTGCCAGGGAGGAGGTAAAACCATGAGTGACTTCCTTAGCATCATTACCGACAGCCGCTGGCAGCACTGGCAGAAAGCCCAGCGACTGGCCTGTGCGGCGGAGAACTGTCTGACTTACCCGGCGGTGGGCGGCGAGGCTGGAAAAATGCTGGCTGAGGGAATAATCTGCGATATCCACGAGGGACCCGCGCCCTACCGCCCGCGGTACACCGTGCCCGATTACCGGAAGTTTCTGTCCCAGGGCAGCGAATTTCTCGGCCTGTCGCCGGCTGGTGATATCTTTTCGGCCATCGGCAACCTGCTGGCCATCTACCGGTTTGTGCCGTCGATAACCGGTTACCCGGTCTACATCGGCCAGCTTGATGAATTGCTCGATCCCTATCTGGCCGATGTCGATGAATCAACCGGCCGGTCGCTGCTCAGAATGATGATGGACCACGTGGCGGCAGTGCTGCCTGATGCCTTTGTCCACGCCAACATCGGCCCACGCGACAGCAGTATTGCCCGCTGGCTGCTGGAGATCGAAGGCCGGCGCCGGTCGGCCGTACCCAACCTGACCCTGAAGTACTCGCCGGCAGTTACTCCGCCGGCCCTGGCTGAACAGGCGGCGCTCACCGCCCTCGACGTGGCCAAGCCGTGTTTTGCCAACCACGAGGCCTACCAGCAGCTCTGGCCACAGGGATATGCCATTGTCAGCTGTTACAACGCCTTGCCGGTAGGGGGCGGCAGTCATACCCTGGTAAGGCTGAACCTGGCCCGGCTGGCCGGTCAGGCAGCTGATACCAGTGATTTTCTCGACCGGCAGCTGCCGGCGGCCGTGGCCTGTCTGGCCGAAATCATCAACGCCCGGAGCAGATTTCTGGTTGAACAGTCGCAGTTTTACGCCACCAGCTTTCTGATCAAGGAGGGGTTGCTCGATCCTCAGAGGTTCACGGCCATGGCCGGGGTGTTTGGATTGTACGAGTGTCTGCTTGGGTTGGGAGAGGGGAGGCTGGGACAGGATGATTCGGCCCTGGTTGCGGCCAGGGCTATTCTTGGCCGCTGCCGCCAGCTGCTTGACGAGCAGCCGGCCGTCCACTGCCGGGGGAGCGGTGACCGGCTGGCGTTTCACGCCCAGTCGGGGATCGACAGCGACGTCGGCATCACTCCCGGGGTGAGGATCAGGAGCGGCTGCGAGCCTCATCTGTTCGAGCAGATAAAAGTGGCCGGCGAACTGCACGGGTACTTTGACGCCGGCGTCAGCGACATATACGTATTTGACAGTACGGCATCCAGCAACCCCCGGGGACTGAAGAGAGTAATCGACGGGGCGATGGCCAGCGGGGTCAGGATGCTTGCCTGTTACCGGTCGGACGCCGACCTAATCCGGATTACCGGCTACCTAGTCAAACGCAGTGACTTGGAGAAGCTGGGCCGGCAACCCGGTCTGCATCAGGCTACGGTGACGCTGGCAGCGGGGGCGATTGCCGGGGGGACGGTGCTGCCCCGCGCCGTCCGCCCGGGCTGACCGTCCGGCGTGTGGTTGCTGGTCAGTAAAATCATCCGGCAGAGCTTCATTGACGGTCCGGGCAGCCGGATGGTTGTGTTTCTGCAGGGGTGCAACCTGCGCTGCATCTACTGTCACAACCCCGAGACCAGAGGCCTGTGTTCGGCTTGCGGGAAATGCCTGACCAGCTGTCCGGCCGGGGCGCTGGGCAGGCAGGAACTTAGCATCGTCTGGCGGGCGGAGATGTGCCGGGGCTGCGAGTGCTGTCTGGGTGTCTGCCCTGAGTCGGCCGACCCGCGGGCCCAGTGGTTGCCGGCCGGGGAAATCTACCGGCGATTCGCCGCCGACGCAGCCTTTCTCGACGGGATCACCCTGTCGGGCGGCGAGGCCAGCCGGCAGAGCCGGGAATGGCTGCCACTGGCCGGCTGGCTGCATAACGACGGCAAGACCCTGTTTGTGGACAGCAACGGCATGATGACCGCTGCCAGCCGGCAGGAGGTGCTTACGGCGGCCGATGGCGTACTGCTCGATTTCAAGGCCCTTGACCGTCGCGTCCACCGGGCGCTGACCGGAGTTGACAACCTGCCGGTTCTGGAATTTATGGCCGCTGCCGCTGCTGCCGACAAGTTATACGAACTGCGGACGGTAATCGTTCCCGGCTACACCGATGCTCCGGACAGCATTGCCGCCATGGCCCGGCATATCGCCTGCCTGCCCGGACGGCCTTTCTGGCGGCTGATCGCCTTCCGTCGCCACGGCGTCAGGGGAGACGGGACTGGCCTGCCCGAGCCGGGAGGGGAGAGGATGGAAGAACTGGCAGCGGTAGCAGCAGCCGTGCTCGGGCGCGGGCGGATCATCGTGCGGTAGGGGCACCGGCAACAACCGGTGAACGGGTTGACCGCCAAAAAGCAAAAGCGCAGGGAAACCCTGCGCTTTTGCTTTTATTTGGGACTCAGTAATGCCGGTACAGGCCGACCACCTTGCCGATAATCCGCACGTTTTGTGGCGACAGTGGCTGGTAGGCGTCGTTTTCCGGCTGAAGGACGATCTGGCGGCCCCGGCGGTAAAACCGCTTTACGGTGGCCTGCTCGTCGTCGATCAGGGCGGCGACGATGTCGCCGTTATTGGCATCGTTCTGCGGGCGGACGATCACCAGGTCGCCGTCGCATATTCCGGCGTTGATCATGCTATCGCCGTGGATGGTGAGGATGAACGCGTCGCGGTCGTAGTCTGCCCAGTCGAGGGGCAGGGGCAGGTATTCCTCAATATTTTCCTCGGCCAGCAGCGGCTGGCCGGCACTGATCGCGCCCAGCTTCGGCAGGTTGCAGGCTGAACGAAGCAGGGGGTGGTCGTCGGTGAGGGCGATCGAGCGGAACTTGGCAGCATCGCGCCGGATTAACCCCAGGCTCTCCAGCTTTTGCAGATGGGCGTGAACTGACGAGGTCGAGGCCAGGCCGGTGGCAGCGGCAATCTCCCGGACAGATGGCGGATAGCCCTTGTCCTGCAGCACCTGGCTTATGTAATCGAGTATTTGTCGCTGTTTGGCACCAAGCCTCGGCCTGGTCATGCTGCTCACCTTTCCCCTTCATGATTTTGCGGCAGATATCGCCTTCATAATACCACAGACTGCCCAAAAACAAAAGTTTTTCTACCGAACAAATGTTTGACAGAACATTTGTTCCATGATACACTGCCGCATATCAAACAGGAGGTGGTAGCAGATGAAGAAATTGCTGTTGCTGATTGTGGCTGGTGCCATACTGGTAGGCAGTCCGGTTTCCGCTGGCAGTTACCCGCCGGGGGTGGCCCTGCGGGAGGTTGTAATAAATAAGGGTGACACCCTGTGGTCGGTGGCGGCGCGTTTTTGCCCGGATACAGTTGATATCCGCGAATACATAGCCGATATCGTCGAAATAAACGGTATTGGCCCCAATGAGTACCTGCAGCCCGGACAATTGATCAGGGTACCGGGCCGGTAGGCGGCAGGCCCTGGTTTCGGCAGCCTGTCAAATGACAGGCTGCCGGTTCGTGTGATATCATAAAGCCGGCTGTGGTTGGAATGGGCTGCGGTTGCCCGGGAGATGGACACAGCCGGCCAGGCCAGTTGTGCCGCAATGGCCGGGAGGAAGGGTAAAGCTATGAGAATGCAACTGACCTTTGCCGCGACCGGGGTGATGATGAACGTTGTGGCATCGTATCTGGCGGAAATGTTGAAAATTCCCCTGCTGTTTCTCGACACGCTGGGGACGATGCTGGTGGCGGCCGGTGGGGGGATTGGCTTGGGAGTGCTGACGGGGATCGCCACCAGCACTCTGCAGGCCATTTTGTTTAATCCCCGCGACTTTCCCTTTGTGATCGTCAATGTGGCAGTGGCAGTCATCATCGGCGGGGCGGCCCGCTGGCTGGGGTTCGGTTATCCGGTCGCGCTGGCGTCCGGGCTGGTGACGGCGATAATCTGCCCGCTGGTCGGTACGCCGGTGGCGGTGTGGCTGTACGGTGGCCTGACCGGCGGCGGAACCGACTTTCTTTATCTGTGGCTGCGGACCAGCGAGATGTCGGTGTTCGAGGCAGCCTTCTGGCCGCGGGTGGCGGCCAACCTGGTTGACAAGCTGGTCTCAGCCATGGTGGCCGCCTATCTGCTTAAGCGACTGCCACCACCGCTGTCCGGACGGCGGGAAGAGCGGAGGTAGCCGGTGCGGCGGGGCAGAAAACTGGTGGTGGTCAGCCACTGCCTGCTCAACCAGAACAGTGTGGTTCACGGTTTGGCGAGGGCGCCGGGAGGGCTGACCGAAGTGGTAACGGCCCTGCTGAAACAGGGATGGGCAATATATCAGCTGCCCTGCCCGGAGCTGCGTCATGCGGGTATGACCCGTCCGCCGAAGACATGGGCGGAGTACGATACTAAGGAGTTTGCCGGCTGCTGCCGGCAAATCGCCGGTCAGGTCATGGAGGATATAGGCAGGCTGATCGATGATGGCGTGGCTGTCGTCGGGGTGATTGGGGTGGCCGGCAGCCCCAGCTGCGATATAACCGGCAGCTGTGGCCACCTGTACCGGGCGTTGCTGCCGGAACTGCGGGCCAGGGCGGTCGGGCTCGGGTTTTGGTTAACTGACCTGCCCGCCGATTGCGACGGACAGAGCGAGGATGAGTTTGTCGGCCGGCTGCGTCGGCTGGCTGATGATGAGCGGGGGCGGGCTGGAAGCGTATCAGGCAACAGGAGGGAATCCGGGCGATGATTACGGTAAATGGCGAACCGCTGGCCTGGTGGCCGGGCATGACGGTGGCCGATATTCTCCGCGAAAAAAAATACACGTTTACCGCTTTGATCGTTTCGGTCAACGGCGGGCGGCCTTTGTCTGAAGAAGATTATGCCGCCTGCACCGTCAGTGACGGGGACAGCGTGGCGGTATTGCACCTGGTGGCCGGTGGCTGAGAAAAACAGTGCCATCCGGCTGGCCGGCGGTGATGTGCCTCCCCGCTACCGGCGAAACATCGGCACAATCGGCGCGGACGGACAGATTAAACTGTTAAAATCGCGGGTGACGGTGGTGGGGGCCGGTGGACTGGGTGGTACGGTGATCGAATTGCTGGCCAGGCAGGGTCTGGGGTTTATCCGGGTGGTGGATGACGACCGGTTTGCCGAAGACAACCTCAACCGGCAGATTCTGGCGGTTGCTGCCACTGTCGGCCGGGCCAAGGCTGAAGTTGCCGCCGAACGGGTGCGGTCAGTCAACCCCGACACCACGGTTGAGGCGGTGGTACAGCGATTGACTTCCGAAAACGCCGTACAGCTGATTGGCGATGTCGATCTGGTGGTGGACGCGGTGGACAGCGTGGACAGCCGGGTGGATTTGCTGACGGCGGCCGCCGCCTGCGGACGGCTGGTTGTACACGGGGCGATTGCTGGCTGGCAGGGACAGGTGGCAGTGATCCGACCGGCCGACCGGTTTTTGCTGGACCATTACCGGCAGGCCCTGAGTGAGGGCCGGCATCGTGGGGCCGAGCACCAGACCGGCAATCCGGCGGCCACCCCGGCGCTGATTGCAGCCTGGCAGACTCAGGAGACGGTGAAGATTCTGACTGGCCACGGCCAGCCGCTGGCCGGCCGGCTGTTGCGGGTCGACATGCTCGGCAATCAGCTGTGGCAGATTCCTCTGGGTTGAAGAATGTTGCGGAAGGTCAGGGCTGCCGGTGCTGGGACGGCAGGATTTAAGGAAGGCTGGCCTAGCAGGGGTACGTCCGGCCGGGACAATCGGCCGGCAAGGACGGAGCGGGGCAAGTGCTGGCTGTTGTTTCGCACATTCCTGGTGCTGGGCGTCAGCCTGTTCGGCGGGCCGGCGGTGATGTTGCCGTTTGCCAGCGATAAGTGCCGGCGGCTGGCGGTGGTTGACGAACAGCAGGATCGGCGGGCGCTGGCCCTGAGTCAGATTCTGCCGGGGGCGACAGTCATCCAGTACGCGGCCATTGTTGGCTGGATGTACGCCGGCCTGGCCGGCTCACTGTCGGCTTTTGCCGGCATGGCGCTGCCGGGAGTGGCCGCCATGCTGGTGTTGACAGCGGCTTATCTAAGGTACAGTTCCCTGGGGCCGGTGACGGTGGTGTTCGGCTGCCTGCAGGCGGTGGTGCTGGTTGTGTTGCTGCAGGCACTCAGGAAAATGTCGGCCGTCAGCGTGAGCGGCCGGCCGGCTCTGGCGATGGCGGCCGGAGGTCTGGCGCTGATGCTGGCCGGGGTAAATTCCGAGCTGGTTCTGCTGGCCGGGGCGCTGGCCGGGGTGGTAACGCCGGACGGGCCGGCCAGGGGTGATAACCGGAATCATCCGGGCAGGATTGAGTTCAGGCTGCTGCGCTACGGTCTGGCCGGTGGCTGCTGCCTGGCCGTAATCGGCTGTCTGGCCTTTGCCGCCAGCCCGCTCTGGGGAGAAATCGCCCTTGACATGATCAAAGTTTCGCTCCTGTCGTTTGGCGGTGGGTATACGGCTGCCGCCCTGTTTTACGATCAGGCGGTGGTGCAGCGACACTGGCTTGATCACGCCC
>JAOAFP010000065.1 GCA_026416215.1 Negativicutes bacterium
AGATGTGTATAAGAGACAGGATGATGAAAAACATCATCTGCTGGTGTTTCAGTGCCCAGACGCTGAGATTGTACGGACTGTGACGGTGAGTGCTCTCAAATTTGCCGTTTCTGCTGTCAGTCATCTTTTTCACCATCCCAGCCGGCGGTTCTCGCCGTCGTACGGGGCAACCTTTTCGCCGTCGTTCAGGGCAATTACCCCTGAGGTGACAATTGTTTCGCCAACGTTGAGACCACTGAGAATTGCGATATTGTCACTGGCGCCGTACTGGCCGGTGGTGACTTGGCGCTGCCGGGCCAGGCCGTTTTCCACCACCCAGACGTAAGGCTGATCGGTGTGGTTGGTCACCAGGGCCGACAGTGGAATATAGATCTGGCCGGTGCTGGCGGGGTTTATGTTCACCCGGCAGGTCATGCCCAGCTCGACGGTTCGGGGCAATTTGTCCAGGGCAACCTTGACCAGGAAAGTCCGGGTGTTAGGATCGGCGGCACCGGCAATTTCCCGGATGTGTCCGGGGACGTGTTCCTGGAAATCGTTGAGAGCCCAGAAAGATACGTCAACCCTGTCGCCGGGCTTGATTTTGGTGCGATCCAGCTCAGAGACATTGATCTGGGCCTCCCAGTCGGACATGAAGGCAAATCCGACCACATTCTGGCTGGCGTTGACCACGTCGCCGACATCGGCAATTATCTGGGTGATTATGCCGTCGGCCGGGGCAGTCAACAGGGTGTAGCCCACCTGACGGCTTGCCTCGTCACGGTTGCTGACGGCTACGGTAAGGTTATCCCGGGCCTTCTGGTAATTGTTGTACTGTTCGTCGTACTGGAGCTGCGAAATCGCGCCCTGCTCAAGCAGGGCAGCCGCCCGCCGGTGATTGACGCTGGCCAGCTCCAGGGCGGACTGGGCAGCGGCGACCTGGGCGTTGGCTCCGGTGAGCTTGAGATTGTAATCCTGCGGGTCAAGGGTGTAGAGAACCTGCCCTGCCCTTACAACATCGCCGAGATTGACTTTGCGGGAACTGATTATGCCGCCGACCTGAAAGCCCAGGTTGCTGGAGTTGCGGGGAACGATGCTGCCGGCGTACGAGTAGGCACTTACATCATTGCCGGATGCAACCTTCATCATGCCGACGACCATCGGCTGCGGGGGGGGAGCGGGAGGATGGTGAAGCTTTCTGTAAATCAGGAAAGCTGCGGCCAGAATAACAACAACCGCCACCGGGATCAGGATTTTTTTCGGCTTCAGTTTTTTCGGCTTCAGAGTTAGCATTTATACACCTCAGATGTTTTTTGGCAGTCGGCAGTGCCAGCGACTTCCGGCTCCCCGGCTATTTCGGCAGAAAAACCAACTTTTCCTGCAAAATAAAATACGGCACCACCACAAAGTTGGTGCCGGTCAGCTGTGGTCAGTAGTCGCGAACCAGCAGGAATTCAGCCAGTTCACGCAGCATATCAGCTTCAGGGCCGAATTGCCTCAACGCCTCCAGGGCCCGGTCAACCTCCTGGCGGGCCAGCTTACGTGCTCCGTCCAGGGTGTGGCGGCTGACGAATGTCGTCTTGTTGTGACGGATATCGCTGCCTACCGATTTGCCGGTCCGCTCAACAGTTCCAGAAACGTCGAGGATGTCGTCGGTGATCTGGAAGGCAGTCCCGTAGTGTTCGGCGAATCTGCCCAGGGCGTCGACGTAGCGGTCCTTTGCTCCGGCCAGCGCTCCGCCGGCGCAGATGGCCGCCCTGAACAGCGCGCCTTTTTTGTGGCGGCACATGAAGTCAAGGGCTTTATCATCAACCTTGCTGTCCCGGCAGGTGATGTCGAGGGCCTGGCCGCCGGCCATGCCGGCCGGACCGATCATTTCGGCGGTTTCACGGGCAACTTTGATGACAATCTGGCTGTCGACCCCCTGTTGGGACAAAATGGTGTAAAATCCCAGGGAATGCAGGGCATTGCCGGCCAGCAGGGCCAGCCCTTCGCCATAAACCCGGTGGTTGGTGGGTTTGCCGCGACGGTAGGCATCATTGTCGATGCAGGGAAGGTCGTCGTGAATCAGGGCTGAACAGTGCAACATCTCAATGCCGGCTGCAGCCGGCAGGAATTTTTCCCCGTCGCTGCCACAGGCGTCGGCCGCCGACATAACTAGGATGCCGCGCAGCCGTTTGCCACCGGCAAACAGACTGTAGCGCATGGCTTCGAATATCTGCGGCGGGTAGGCCCCTTCAGCCGGTACTGCCTGCTCAAGGTACCTGTCAATCATAGCCGCCCGTTTTTCCCGGTACTGATCGATTCTGGTCATAATTCGCAATCCTCCTCGTTCAATGCTTGCGGCTGGCGGTGGTTTCCGCCAAGAGTATGCATCACCGGACCTGATTAGTCAAATTGATGTTGCCGGCCGGGTAAAGGACAGTTATACTGGATAGCGGCCGGACAGCAGCGGTACAGCGGTGGTCCGGGCAACACTACCAGACAGAAATGGGGAAGTTCGCATGCGGATTAGGAGAAAAGCCGGCCGGAGGGATAAGGCTCTCAATAACTATCCCGGTCTGGTATTTGGCGATTTGCTGCTGGCAGAACAGGCCGTCCGGCAGAAGCGTTCAGGCGGCGGCTGGCGGCAGCTGGCAGTGGAAATAGGTTGCGGCAAGGGCCGGTTTGTTGCCGAGATGGCCACCCGGCAGCCGGGGACACTGTTTGTGGCAGTTGAGATGGAGGCTGAGGTTCTGTTTCATGCGGCGGAAAAAATTATTGCCGCCGGATGCGAAAATGTCGCATTGATCGCGGCTGATGCGGCAAGGCTGCCCGATATAATCCCGCCAGGGCAGGTGGATGTTATTTACCTCAACTTTTCTGATCCGTGGCCCAAGGCCCGCCACAGCAAACGCCGGCTGACCAGCCCCGGTTTCCTGCGCATCTACCACCGGCTGCTTGCCCGGACCGGCAGGCTGGTTATGAAGACCGACAACCGGCCGCTGTTTGAATTTTCCCTGCAAAACCTGGCCGGTGAGGGCTGGCAGTTGTTGACGGTCGGCTGGGACTACAGTTTCCGGGATAATCCAGACGACGCCGAGACCGAGTATGAACACCGGTTCCGGGAACTGGGCACAGCTATCATGCGGCTGGCGGCAGCTCCCGGAACTGGCTGGCAACCGGTGTCTAGCTGTAAAAGCGCGGCAGATGCTGACGGTGGGCCTTCAGGATGTCATCCAGCACCAGCCGGGCCTTTTCGAATGAGCCGACCAGGGGGTTGGCAGTCAGGGCCATCAGAGCGGTGTGGTAGTCACCATTGACGGCAGCGTCGATGGTCAGCTGCTCATAGTTTTTGACCGCCTGGAGCAACCCCCGGACGGCCAGCGGCAGCTGACCGGCCGCCACCGGACGGGCTCCCTGCCGGTTGATTACGCAGTTGGTTTCGATCACCACGTCGTCCGGCAATTCGGGCAGGGCGCCGTTGTTGAGGGTGTTGACAACCTGGATATCGTTGCTGTCGTTATGAATCGAGCAAATCAGCTCGCAGGCCGCCCAGCTGTACATGTCGCCGCCGCGCTTTTCCAGCTGCTTCGGCTTTTCCTGGAGGGACGGGTCTTTATACAGTTCAAACAGTTCGTTCTCCAGGCGTTTGATCACCTGGCCGCGGCATCCTTCCCCGGCGGCTGCCTCCCGGCATTTTTTTAGCATTTTTTCCGGGTAGTAAAAATACTGGTGGTAGGGACAGGGCAGCATGTTTAGTCCGGTCAGCAGATCGGCATCCCATTCGACAACCGGCACGTTGTTGATGGTCGGCACCTGACCGCTTTTCACCCGGCCGATTACCTCGGCGGTGATATCACGGCCGTCCAGGGTAATCCGCCTCGCCCAAACCAGATGGTTGAGTCCGGCAAAATCCACTTTGACCGTTGACATGGGGACATCCAGCACCTGGGCGATGCTTTTGACCATGGTTATCGGAACATTACAGAGGCCAACTGCTTTCACCCGGCTGTGCCTGAGGACCGCTTCGGTGACAATGCCCGACGGATTGGCAAAGTTGACCAGAATAGCGCCGGGGGATAGCTCCTCGATGTCGCGGCATACCGACATTATCACCTCAATTGACCGCAGGGCCTTGGCAAAGCCGCCGGCTCCGGTGGTTTCCTGGCCGATCAGATCGTAGCGCAGGGGAATGAGTTCATCTTCAATCCGGGCATCAATACCGCCCACCCGGAACTGGGTGGTGACAAAGTCAGCCCCGTCAATGGCCGCCCGCCGGTCGAGGGTGGTGACGATATTTATGTCCAGTCCGGCCCTGGCAACCATCCGCCGGGCCAACTGGCCGACAATCTCAAGCTTTTCCCTTCCCGGCTCGATGTCAACCAACCATATTTCCGACACCGGCAGCCGTTGATGACGGTCGATAAACCCCTCAATCAGTTCCGGGGTGTAGCTGGATCCGCCGCCGATAGTGGCAATTTTCAGTTTTTTCTCCATTGGACAGATCTCCTTTTGTTTTTTTGTTTTTCCCGGGCAGGCCCGGTTAATGTGTTAAAGATTATATAGCAGGATTGGGCCGGACAGCGGCGAATAACTGACGCGGGCAGGCTGTCTCAGCCGGCAGGGCCGGCCGCCGGGCGCAGGACGAGGTTGTGCCGGAAGCAGGCGGCAAACCAGTTTTGGTGCTCGGCCACCGATTGTCGCTCAGACGTCAGATCGTCAATGCCGGCAACGTCGATGATCAGGTTCTGCCGTTCGATAATTACCCTGCTGACCTCAATGCCGGCCGGACGGTTGATCGTCAGCCCCTCGGCCAGGGCCAGCAAAACCGACAGGATATGCAACATCTGCCAGCCTTCACGTCCGATCAGTCTCCCGTATTGGCGGGATAAGCCGTACTGGCCATGGGGACCGTGGTGCCAGCCAGCGATGATGGCCACCATCGACTGTTCGCGGTGCGACATGCCGAACAGCCTTGCATTCTCGATAATGTACCAGCTGTGGCGGGGGTGCAGGTAGTAATCAATGGCGATGCCGATGTCGTGCAGCAGGGCGGCTGATTCAAGGAGCCGGCGCCGGCGGTGATCGAGCCGGTGGATGGGCCGGCTGCCGTCAAACAGCCGGACAGCCAGCCGACACACCTGTTCTGCGTGCCCGCGGTCGGCACGGTGTTGAATAAGGAGGTTGCCAATACTGAACTGGCGTATGTGGCCGAGCAGCGGCGGTGAACCGGGTTCCGGCCGGTCAAGGAACCGGCGGCTGGCCGGTTGGGAAAACAGGTGCTGAAACAGCAGGCCGTCGCGCAGGCCATGCCCGCTCACCAGCATATACCGGGCGGCGGTATGCCGGAAAATGGCCTGGATCACGGCCGTGCCCCCGACTATCGACTCGGCCCGGCTGCGGCTCAGCCCGCCGATCCGGTGCAGCTCGGAAGGTGGCGTGGTGAGCAGGCGTTGCCACTGGTTTTTGACAGAGGTCGCGCTTAATTTGAAGTTGTGGATGCGGGTCAGCGGGTAGCGTTTGTCGATCTGTTCAAGCCTGGCGATAGTCCGGACTGTGCCTCCAATACCAATAAGCGGCGGTCCGTTGCGGTGAAGTGACGCCAGCCAAGGTATCCGGCTTACGGCGTTGTCCCAATAGACGTTAAATTTTTCCACGGCAGCCGGCGCATCGGCGGCAAATCCGAACCGGGCAGCGGCATTCGCCGCACCGAGCGGGATACTGGCCGAAGAGACCAGTTTCCGGTTGCGGACCAGACAGAATTCGGTGCTGCCCCCTCCCAGGTCGAAGATCAGGGCGTCCTCGACATCAATGGTGTTGATCACACCCAGATAGCCGAGCCGGGCTTCTTGGTCGCCGTCGATGATCACGAGCGGCAGTCCGGTGTTTTGCCTCACTTGCCCGACAAACTGACTGCCGTCGGCGGCATCCCGCACGGCGGCGGTAGCTACGGCCAACACGTCCGAGACCCCGCGCGACCGGCAGATCCGGGCAAAATGCGACATAATACCGAGTGCCCGTTGCCGGGTGTCGGTGCGCAGCCGGTCACCGTCGGAGGCAGGCGTGCCGAGTCTTACTGTGTCTTTGAGGGTGAAGATCAGGCTGTAGCTGCCGTCTTCGCCGATATCGTAGATGACCAGCCGGGCGGAGTTGGATCCGAGATCGATAATGGCAATTTTCTCACTCATGGCGTCCGCAGCAGACCGGCCGGCCGGGATTTTCCGTCCGCCACCGTGGAGTCCGGCCGGATGGCTGCACTTTGTTTTACCGGTAAAGTTTTTGTCGGTGTCAGGTTTTTATTTTATCATAATCACCCTGAAAAAACACAATTTGGGAGGATGGCGTGGCGAAAGAGAAGTTTAATCAGAATCAGTCAATAAAAAAAAAGGGCGGGCTTGGACTTCAGCGCAAAAAAATGGGCAGGCTGCACAAGGAATTCTATGAGCAGCGTCTGGCCAAAAGCAAGGAACAGGACGCTTTTCAGCGCACGGTGATGTCGGTGATCAAAGGGTTGCTGGATGTGATCGATGCGAACAACAAAAGGATTGCTGAAGATCTGGCCGAAGTAGCGAAAAAAAAGTGACGGGGTGCATTACAGGCAGTGGGCAAAAAATTGTCCGGCCGCAAGGCAAACCGCTTTGCGGCCATTCATCTCGGCTCGGAAAAGATATGTCTGCAGGTGATCGAATTTACCGGTGTTGCTGACATAAAGATAATCGAAGAGGCCGAGCGCGAGGTGTTTCTGGCTGAGGAAACGTTCCGTACCGGGCGGATCAGCTTTGATTCGGTCAACGAGATTTGTGACCTGCTAAAAGGATTTAAACGACTTCTGGCCGAATACGACGTCAACGACTATTCGCTGGTTGCCACCACGGCAGTACGCGAGGCGGCCAACCAGAACTTCATCATCGATCAGATCAGGGTTCGCACCGGGTTTGACGTCAAGGTCATCGATATGCCCCAGGAGGTCTATCTGGTTTATATGGCTCTGTGGAGGGCGATGACCGAACAAAACCTGATCAGGCAGGATGATTCGGTGTTGTTTGTCGATATTTCCTCCGGCGGACTGGGGATAACCCTCTACCGGGATGATTGCATCTGTTACCAGCAGAACATTCACCTGGGGATTCTGCGGATCAAGGAGTCGTTTGACCGGGTTCAGCGTGACGCAATCGGGTTTGGCCGGGCGCTGACCGAATACATAGGCAGTAATATTCAGCCGATCAAGGACAGTTTGGGTTCCCACACCATCAATCAGCTGGTGCTGTCGGGCTGGGAGACCCGTCTGCTGTTCAAGGTTATGGGCATAACCGGCAACAGGCGGCAGTGGGCGCTGGTCGCCAAGAGCGATTTCAGCGATATGTACAACCGGGTCAGGAACCTCAACATTTCCCAGCTGAGCCGGAAATACAAACTGACGGCCGATGAGGCCGAAATGGCTATTCCCACCTTTGTTCTGTACCGGCAGATTATCGAGATGACCGGGGTGAAAAGCATATTCGTACCCAGAACCTCGATGATTGACGGCATCTGCCTGTTCCATGCGGCGAGGTTCACCGACGACCCGTGGCTGGGGGGAATTGAGCGTCATATAATCGGGATGGCGCATACCATAGGCAGCAAGTACTGCTACGATCAGACCCATGCCACCTTTGTCGAACAGATGGCAACGCTGATTTT
>JAOAFP010000007.1 GCA_026416215.1 Negativicutes bacterium
GTCCTGGATGACGGCGGCATCACCAGCATCAACATCATCACGGGGAAGAATCTCCTGCGCCGCCCCCGCCAGACCCTCAGCTTTGACCTCAGCTATGCCCGGGGGCCGGTGGAACTCAATTTCCACGGCCTGTATGTGGGGGTGCGGGAGGATCGCCGGCCCTCCTTTCTGCCGCCGTATTTTGCCGTCCGGTCCGGGCGACGGACCGGACAGAAGAGGAGATGATATTGTATGGAAGAGCATCATGTGGTGCAATGGCTGGGGATGCCGGTCAACATCGACACCCTGCAGATGACCTGGATAGCGATGGCTATAGTGTTTGTGCTGGCAATTCTCGCTACCAAAAGCCTGTCGCTGGTGCCTGGTCGCTGGCAGTCGGTGTTCGAGCTGGCCATTGAGTATTTCAGCGGTCAAGTAGATGAAGTTGTGGGGAGCAGGGGAAAGTTTCTCAAGCCGGTGTTCATCTCCCTGTTTTTGTTTATTCTCACCTGCAACTGGTTTGACCAGATCCCGATCTTCCACGCACCGACCTCCGATCTAAACACCACCCTGGGACTGGCGCTGCTGGTGATCGTGTCGGTGCATGTGCTGGCCCTGTATTTCCGGGGCGGCAAGTACGTCGCCCACTTTTTCGAGCCATTCAAGGTATTTGTGGTGATCAACCTGATCGAGGAACTGGCCAAGCCGGTGACACTCTCGTTCCGTCTATTTGGCAATATTTTTGCCGGGGCGGTGTTGACCTGGGTGCTGTCAGTCCTGCTGCCCAGCTGGTTTTTCCCGCCGGGGCTGGCCTGGCAGCTGTTCGGGGTGTTCGTTGGCTTCATTCAGGCATTTGTGTTCACTATGCTGTCAATTTCGTATTTTGGCAACGCTCTGAAGGACGGCCATTAAAATAAAAATATCAGGAACAAGAGGAGGACAACATCGTGGAACTTACAATCATCAAGGCAGCTTCGGCAATTGGGGCATCGATCGCGGTAGGTCTGGCCTGCGTGGGGGCCGGAATCGGCGACGGTCTGGTAACTGCGAGGATGGTGGAGGGAATAGCCCGCCAGCCGGAGGCCAAGGGTACTTTGCTGGTCAACATGCTGATTTCGGTCGGTCTGATCGAGGCTTTGCCGATTATTGCGGTGGTGGTTTCGCTGCTGCTGCTGTTCGCCAATCCCTTCCTCAAATAATTGCGGCCGGTGACGGGCCCGGACCTGACCGGGCGGTGAACGGGACGCAATCTGGGTCAGAACGGGAGGGAGAAAGGTGATTAGTCTCAATTTTACGTTGGTTATGCAGATAATCAACTTCCTGATTTTTTTGCTGATTTTGTGGCGGTTTGCCTATCGGCCGCTGGTGCGGATGCTCGATCAGCGGCGGGCGAAGATCGAGGGAGATCTCAGCGCTGCCCAGAAAGAGCGTGAGCAGGCCGAGCGGTTGAGTCAGGAAGTGGCGGCCCAGCTGGCCGACGGTCGGCGGCAGGTTCAGGAGATGCTGGACCGGGCCCGCAAGACGATGGAGCAGGAACGGGAACAGGCGCTGGCTGCCACCAAGGCCGAACAACAGCGGATGCTCCGGGAAAGCGAGCAGGAGATAGCCATGGCCAGGGACCGGGCACTGGCCGAGATTCGCCGGGAAATTGTCGGGCTAGCCCTGGCCTGCGCCGGGAAGATCATTCAGGACAAGCTGGATGAAAAGAGCAACGCGGCGATGGTTGAGGCCTATATTGACAGGATCGGCGGCAAGGACGGCCGGATGCCATGTTAGGCGGGCAGCTGGTCGAGCGCTATACCCAGGCCTTGTACGCAGCGGCGGCCGAGGCCGGGGTGCGGGCGGAGGTCGGCGACGGCCTGGCGCAGGTGGCCGGGGTGATGAGAGAGAACAAACTGCTGATGGAGGTGCTGTACAGTCCGGCCATGCCGGCGGTCGGCAAACGGGAGACGCTGGCCGGGATATTCGCCGGGGTACCGCAGTTGCTGCTGAACTTCCTGTACCTGCTGGTGGACAAGGGACGGGAGCCACTGGTCATCCCGGTGGCTGACCGGTATCGGGCACTGCTGTTTGAGGAGCGGTCGGTGGCCGAGGCGGAGGTGACCACCGCCTATCCGCTGACCGACCGGCAGCGGCAGAAACTGGTGGCCAGGCTGACAGAAATGGTCAACGCCCCGGACCGGGGCGGCGAGGTAAAGGTGGTGCTGAAGGAAAAAATCGACCCGGGAATGGTCGGCGGTATAATTGTTAGGATGGGTGACCGTCTGATCGATGGCAGTGTCGGTCGTCAGCTGGCAGCATTATCGAGGCGGCTGCTGGCCGGTTGACGACGGCCGACTAATTTCTCAGGCAGAGAGGTGACGGGACAAATCATGAAAATAAGACCAGAAGAAATTACGGCCATTCTGAAAAAACAGATTGCCGAGTACAACGTCGATCTAAGCGTGGACGAGGTCGGCACGGTGTTGTCGGTAGGCGACGGGGTGGCAAGGGTTTACGGGCTGGAAAAGGCTATGGCCGGCGAGCTGCTGGAATTTCCCAATGAGGTTTACGGGATGGTGCTGAACCTGGAGGAAGAGCAGGTCGGGGTTGTGCTGCTGGGCGGCGACCTGCTGATCAAGGAGGGCGACACCGTCCGGCGGACCGGCCGGATTATGTCGATTCCGGTCAGCGATCACTTGATCGGAAGGGTGGTCAATGTTCTGGGGCAGCCAATTGACGGCAAAGGACCGATTGAGGCCAGCGAGTACCGGCCGCTGGAGTTTCTGGCCCCCGGTATCGCTGATCGCCAGCCGGTCAAGGAACCGTTGCAGACCGGGATTAAGGCCATCGATTCGATGATCCCGATTGGCCGCGGTCAGCGCGAGCTTATCATCGGTGACCGCCAGATCGGCAAGACGGCTATCGCCATTGACACCATAATCAACCAGAAGGGCAAAGGCGTGATCTGCGTCTATGTGGCAATCGGCCAGAAGGAATCGTCGGTGGCCCGCCTGGTCAAGACGCTGGAGGACAACGGGGCGATGGAGCACACGATTATCGTCTCGGCTACCGCCAGCGAAAGCTCGACCTTGCAGTATCTGGCTCCCTATGCCGGCTGCGCGGTGGGGGAATACTTTATGTTCAGGGGCAAACACGCCCTGTGCGTGTACGACGACCTGACCAAGCAGGCCCAGGCCTACCGGGCAATGTCGCTGCTGCTGCGGCGGCCGCCCGGTCGGGAAGCCTACCCCGGGGATATTTTCTACTGCCACTCGCGGTTGCTGGAGCGGGCGGCCAAGCTGTCTGACGACATGGGCGGGGGGTCGCTTACCGCGCTGCCGATAATTGAGACCCAGGCCGGCGACGTCACGGCCTATATTCCGACTAACGTAATATCGATTACCGACGGGCAGATTTATCTTGAAGGAGATCTGTTCTACGCCGGGATCCGGCCGGCGATCAACGTCGGGATTTCAGTTTCCCGGGTCGGTGGCAACGCCCAGATCAAAGCCATGAAGCAGGTGGCCGGCCGCTTGCGGCTGGATATGGCCCAGTACCGCGAACTGGCGGCGTTTGCCCAGTTCGGCTCCGATCTGGACAAGGCCAGCCAGGCGACAATCGCCCGCGGCGAGCGGATGACGGTGATTTTGCAGCAGAACCAGTACGAGCCGATGGCGGTGGAGGAGCAGATAATTGCCATCTATGCCGGCACCAGCGGTTTTCTCGACGACGTGAGGGTTGGCTCGGTCAAGCGGTTTGAGCGTGAGCTGCTGAAGTTCATGCAGGCCAATTACGCCGAGATTGGCAAGAAAATCGCCGAAGAGAAGGTTATTTCCGACGAGACCAGGGCTGCTCTGGACAAAGCGCTGCGCGAGTTCAGGGACTCGTTTGCCGATGACTCGTCGGCGGCAAGGTGAGTGAGGCATGGCCAGCGGGAGAGATATCCTGCGGCGGATCCGCAGTGTAAAGAACATCCAGAAAATCACCCGGGCGATGAAGATGGTGGCATCGGCCCGGTTGCGCCGGGCCCAGGACAAGGCTGCCGCCAGCCAGCCGTATATCGGCAAAATGCGCGAAATGCTGGCCAATGTGGCGGCCGAGGCCAGGGGAAACAGTCCGTTGCTGGCGGAGCGGGAGGTAAAGTGCACGGCCTACGTGGTGGTGGCGGCCGACAAAGGCCTGGCCGGCGCGTACTCAAGCAACGTGATAAAGTTTGTCCGGCAGCGGATTCAGGGCCGGCCGGCCGATCAAATCGCTCTGTTTGCGGTGGGGCGCAAGGTGCGTGATCACTTTGCCCGGCGCGGCTACAAGCTGGCCGGCGAGTTTACCGGTTTTTCCGAGCGGCCGGCCTACGCCGATGCCGTGCGGATTTCCCGGGCGGTGATCGACGGGTTTGCCGGCGGTAAGTTTGACGAGATTTATCTAATCTACTCCCATTTCCGCTCAATTGCCCACCACGAGCCGACGGCTCTGCGGCTGTTGCCGGTGTCGACCGGCGAACTGACGGGAGCTGGCAGGGACGAGGACAGGAGTGGGGGGTATCTGTTCGAACCGTCGCCTGAGCAGGTGCTGGAGAAGCTGCTGCCCCAGTACGTGCAGACTATGATCTACGGGGGGCTGTTGCAGGCGGCGGCCAGTGAACTAGGGGCGCGGATGACGGCGATGAACACCGCCACCGAGAACGCTGGCGAACTGATCGAAACCCTTACGCTAAATTACAATAAAATTCGCCAGGCTTCGATAACCACCGAGCTGACCGAAATCGTCGGCGGGGCTGAAGCTCTGAAGTAGAGGAGGAGTTGACGTTGAACAAGGGAAGGGTCGTACAGGTTATAGGGCCGGTTGTCGATGTGGCGTTCGCCCCGGAGCAGCTGCCGGCGTTGCTCAATGCGGTGAAAATACAGGGAAAGAGCGGCGAGGTTGAGGTGAACCTGACTGCCGAGGTCATGCAACAACTGGGCGATGACGTAGTGCGGTGCGTGGCACTGTCCTCCACTGACGGAGTGACACGGGGAATGGAGGCGATTGACACCGGTTCGCCGATTAAAATTCCGGTCGGGGAAGGAATGCTGGGGCGGGTGGTCAACGTGCTCGGCCAGCCGATCGACAAAAAACCGGAGGAGATCAAGGCCGATGATTACTGGCCGATTCACCGCCAGCCGCCCAGTCTGGAGCAGCAGTCCACCGGTTACGAAATTCTCGAAACCGGGATCAAGGTCATCGACTTGATCCAGCCGTATGCCAAGGGAGGAAAGATCGGTCTGTTTGGTGGTGCCGGGGTGGGCAAGACGGTGCTGATTCAGGAGATGATCCACAACATTGCCACCGAGCACGGCGGCTATTCGGTCTTCACCGGGGTGGGCGAGCGAACCCGCGAGGGCAACGATCTGTGGCTGGAGATGACCGAGTCGGGGGTCATTGCCAAAGCGGCACTGATCTTCGGGCAGATGAACGAGCCGCCGGGAGCAAGGATGAGGGTAGGCCTGACCGGGGTTACGGTGGCCGAGTATTTTCGCGACGTAAAAAATCAGGACGTGCTGCTGTTCATTGACAACATTTTCCGGTTTGTCCAGGCCGGGTCGGAGGTTTCCGCCCTGCTGGGCCGGATGCCGTCGGCGGTTGGCTATCAGCCCACCCTCAACACCGATCTCGGGGCGTTGCAGGAACGGATCACCTCGACGAAAAAAGGCTCGATTACCTCAGTCCAGGCTGTATACGTGCCGGCCGACGACCTTACCGACCCAGCACCGGCGGCAACCTTCAGCCACCTCGACGCCACCACTGTGCTGTCGCGGTCGATTGCCGAGCTGGGCATTTATCCGGCGGTCGATCCGCTGGACAGCTCATCGCGGATCATGGACCCCCACATTATCGGCGAGGAACACTACAGTGTGGCCCGCGGGGTTCAGGAGATCCTGCAGCGGTATAAGGAGCTGCAGGACATCATTGCCATACTGGGCATGGAAGAATTGTCGGAGGACGACAAAATTACCGTGGCCAGGGCCAGGAAGATTCAGCGGTTTTTCAGTCAGCCCTTCAATGTGGCTGAGGCCTTTACCGGCACTCCCGGCAAGTATGTGCCGCTCCGGGAGACCATCCGCGGATTCCGGGAGATCCTCGAGGGCAAGCACGACGATCTGCCGGAACAGGCTTTTCTGATGTGCGGAACGATTGATGAGGCGGTGGAAAAAGCCAAAAAATTAAGAGGTGAGTAGCGATGGCCGGGACTTTCGAGTTTACCCTGGTCACCCCCGAGCGGGTGGTCTACGCCAAGCCAGCGAACATGCTGATTGCCCGGACCACCGAGGGCGACATCGGGGTCTTGCCCAGCCACGCCAGGTTGATGGCAGCCCTGAAGAGCTGGCCGGTGAGGATCATGACGGACGACGGGCGACAGGTGGCGGCGGTTAGCGGCGGCTTCATCGAGGTCCGTCCCGATCGGGTTACGGTACTGGCCGATACGGCCGAGCTGGCTGGCAATATCGATGTCGGACGGGCGCAGGCAGCGAAGGAACGGGCAGAAAGCCGGTTGCGTGACCGGGGCGAGGGAGTGGACATTGCCCGGGCCGAGCGGGCGCTGCGCCGGGCCGAGGCCAGGCTGCTGGCAGCCAGCTGGCAGCTCGGCAAACAATGATGACAGGCAGTGAGCCTCTGGGAGACAGGGGCTCATTTTGTTACCGGGAAGACTGGTTGGCGGCAGTCATTCAGTGTGGGGCAGATCCGTCTGCCCGGTCCGTCGGGGAGAGAGGATGACGCAGAAAAATCAGGGACGGACCAGAATCATGATTTTGTCAGCTCCGTTCGGCAGCGGGCACCGTCAGGCCGCCCGAGCGATCGCCGAGTGGTGGGAAGGGGCTGTCGGGGGAGAATGCCGGGAATTGGATGTGTTTGAGCTCCTGCCAGCCTGGCTGACCCGGGGGCTGGTAAATACCTACCTGACCAGCCTGCAAATCGATCAGCGGTTGTACCGCCGGCTCTACCGCGCAAGCAACCGGTCTTCGGGCCGGGGACTGGCCATACGCGGCCTGCTGAACAAGTTTTTTGCCGGCCAGATAGCCAGGGAGCTGGATCGCTACCGGCCGGCGGCAGTGGTCTGCACTCATGCCACCCCGCTGGGCGGAATGGTGACCCTTGGACGGAAGGGATGCTTCCGGGGACCGGTCTACTCCGTGGTAACCGACTATACCGTTCACCGCTGGCTGATTTATCGCGACCCGGTAACCTATTTCGTCGGCTGTGAGGAAAATGCCAGGGAACTGGTGGCGGCGGGAGCCGGACAGGTGACGGTAAGCGGCATTCCCTTGCGGCGGCAGTTTTGCCGGCCGGCCGCTTTCGGGCCTGGCGGGGATGAACAGGCAGCAACCGCCGGACGGCCAGTGCTAAGGGTGCTGATCAGCGGCGGCGGGCATGGGTTGCTGCCGCTGGTTGATTTGGTCGGCGCACTGTTGGCCGGCGGTGACGGGCTGAAGCTGACTGTGGTCTGTGGCCGGGCTGACCGGCTCCGCGACCGTCTGCTCCGGTTGTTTGGCCGGGAAGACCGGCTGACTGTGCTGGGACTGGTCGAGGACATGGCGGCGTTGATGGGCAGGGCCGATTTGATGATCGGCAAGGCGGGCGGGGTGAGCGTGAGCGAGGCCCTGCAGATGGCGGTGCCAATGATTGTTTACGCCCCGCTGCCCGGGCAGGAGGAAGGCAACTGCAATTGGTTGCTCAGCCACCAGCTGGCCCGGCGGGCGGATTCGCTATCCGAACTGGTGGGGATGGTGGCCGGGCTGGCAGATGACCGCGCAGACCTCAGGCGGTGGCGGACGAGACTGCTTCAGCGACCCCGCTGCCCTGGTGGGGCAATGATCGTCGAGCAGCTGAAGGAGGACTTGCAGCTTGGATAAGTTCTGTCAGGCTACTTTGTTCACCTGTCCTAGGATCAGGCGGGGACAGCTGCTTCAGTTGTACATGCAGGCAGTGGCGGCCGGTGCCGGTGGGGGGGAACGGCAGATACTGGCGGCTGCGGCCGGAATCCTGACCGCCGATCAGCTGTCGGGACTGAGGGAGCACTGGCGGAGGCGCAGCCCGGAGTGGCTGGCCGAACGGTGCCGGCAACTGGGGGCTGAGGTGATCGTTATCGATGACCGGGAATATCCGCTGTACCTGAGATCTATCCACCGGCCGCCGCTGGTGTTGTTCTGCCGGGGCAGGCTGCCGGTGGACGGGGCTGACTGCCTGGCCGTGGTGGGAATGCGGAGGGCATCAGCCTATGGTCGGCAGGTGGCCAGTCAGCTGGCCCGGCAGCTGGCCGAACGGGGAGTGACCATTGTCAGCGGGGCGGCACGGGGGATCGACACTGCCGCCCACCAGGGGGCACTGGCGGCCGACGGCGGGCGGACGGTGGCCGTGCTGGGGTGTGGTCTGGACTATGTATACCCGCCGGAAAACAGGCGGCTGTTGGCCGATATCGCCGAGCGGGGGGCGGTGGTCAGCGAGTATTTGCCGGGGACCAGGCCGTTCCTGGGCCATTTTCCCCAACGCAACCGGATTATCAGCGGTCTGTGCTGGGGAACGCTGGTGGTCGAGGCGGCGGAGCGGAGCGGTGCGCTGATAACGGCTGATTTCGCCCTTGAACAGGGCCGGGAGGTATACGCTGTGCCGGGGCCGGTCACCGGTGGCAACAGCCGCGGCTGTCACTGGCTGATCAAACAGGGGGCCAAGCTGGTGGATGGTGTGGATGACATTGCCGGGGATTACCGGTTGCCGGCCGGTAAGGGCAAAAGTCAGACACCGCCTGACTTGACGGTCGATGAAAAAATGCTTTATGATTGCCTGCGGGCTGATCGACCGCTGGCGGCCGATGAGCTGATTGAAATGACCGGAATGCCGGCGGCCCGGATGTCAGCAGCCCTGATGGGCCTGGTGCTTAAGGACGCCGCTGTCGAACACCCGGGCCAGATGTACAGCCGCGGCTGGTAGCGGCGGCGGGAGATGACGGTGACGAAAGTGTCTGAACGATGAAAAATCTGCTGATTGTCGAGTCCCCGACCAAGGCGCGGACGATCGAAAAGTATCTGGGAAAAGACTATCAGGTCAGGGCGTCGATGGGGCACCTGCGCGACCTGCCCAAATCGCGCCTGGCAGTGGACGTCGACAACGGGTTTGTCCCAGAGTATGTAACTATCAGGGGCAAGGCCGGCCTGATCAGGGAATTGCGGAAACTGGCCGGTGCGGCCGACAGGGTGCTGTTGGCCACCGACCCCGACCGTGAAGGGGAGGCCATTGCCTGGCAGCTGGCGGAAATCTTGTCCCTGCCGGCCGATGGCTGTTGCCGGGTGGAATTCAACGAGATTACCAAGGGGACGGTAGCGGCGGCGATAAGCCGTCCGCGCCCGGTTGACGGTGGCCGGGTTGAGGCTCAGCAGGCCCGGCGGATACTCGACCGGCTGGTGGGCTACCGGCTCAGCCCGCTGCTGTGGAAAAAGGTCAGGCGGGGACTGAGTGCCGGCCGGGTACAGTCGGTGGCGGTGCGTCTGATCTGCGACCGCGAACAGGAACGGGAGAATTTTGTCGTCGAGGAGTACTGGACCATTCACGCCTGGTTGATGACAGAGAATGGAGAACGGCTGGTGGCCGAGCTGTCGGCAATCGACCGGGCCAGGCCGGCCATTGCCGATCAGGAACGGGCAGCGGCTGTCTGCCGGGAAATTGAACAGCAGGAATTTTGGGTCGGTGAGGTCAAGGAAGCCGTTCGCCGCCGCAACCCGCTGCCGCCGTTCATAACCAGCAGCCTGCAGCAGGATGCATCGCGCAAGCTGGGGTTTTCCGGCAAGCGGACGATGCTGATAGCCCAGCAGCTGTACGAGGGGCTGCCGATCGGCCAGTCCGGCCCGGTGGGGCTGATCACCTACATGCGGACCGATTCCACCAGGGTGGCGGAGAGTTTTCAGCAGGAGGCCCGGCAATATATTGCCCGGACCTACGGTCAGGATTATCTGCCGGCCAGGCCGCCGCAGTACGTAAAGAAGCAGGCCCAGGACGCCCACGAGGCAATCCGCCCGACGACCATAAGCCTGCCGCCGGAAACAGTCAGACCCCACCTGACAGCTGATCAGTACAGGGTATATCAGCTGATCTGGCAGAGATTCATTGCCAGCCAGATGGGAGCGGCGGTTTACGATACGGTGGCGGCGAAGCTGACCGCCGGCCGGTTTGGATTCAAGGCCGGCGGCTCAGTTCTGAGATTTGCCGGCTGGCTGGCGGTGTACAGCGACGAAGCGGAGGAGAATGACCGGCCAATTCCCAAGCTTGCCGCCGGGCAGCGGCTGACATGCGAGGGCGTGGAGGGTAAACAGCATTTTACCGAGCCACCGCCCCGGTTCAATGAGGCCAGTCTGATCAAGCTCCTGGAGGAAAAGGGGATAGGCAGGCCAAGCACTTACGCCACAATCATCAGCACCATCCAGGACCGCGGTTATGTGGCCATGGAGGACAAACGCTTTTATCCCACGGTGCTGGGCAGGACGGTAAACGACTTGCTGCTGGACAATTTTGCCGAGATTGTCGATGTTGATTTCACAGCGACAATGGAGGAAAGGCTGGATCTGATTGCCGAGGGCCGGGACAGCCGCCAGGTGTTGCTCAGCGAGTTTTACCGGCGGTTTGCGGCCGAGGTGGAGCGGGCTGAACGGGAACTGCCGCGGGTCAGGATGCCGGAACAGGTAACCGGCGAGATTTGCGAGAAGTGCGGTAAAAATATGGTGATCCGGTCGGGGCGGTTCGGCGAGTTCCTGGCCTGTCCGGGCTGGCCGGAGTGTAAAAATGCCAAGCCGCTGGCGGTCAGGGTGGATGCCGTCTGTCCGCTGTGCGGCGGTCAGGTGCTGGAAAAAAAAGGAAAAAACCGGAAGAAATTTTACAGCTGCGCCAACTATCCCCAGTGCGGCTTTACCAGCTGGGGGATCCCGGTGGCCGACAGCCAGTGCCCGCAGTGCGGAAGCTATCTGGTCCGCAACCCGGGCAGGGGCCGCCGGAAAGAGGTGTGCGGCAACAGCAGGTGCTCTGATCGTATGCCGGCAGGCGTGAAAAAAAAGACTACCGGCAAACGGCAGCCAACCGGCAGGAAGAGACCGGCGGCCACCCCAGCCGGCCGCACGGCCGGCAAGGGGCAAAGGAGACCGGCAGGTACCGCCGGGCGGACAGCCGCCGGCAAACGAAAAAAATGACCGAGAACGCTCCGCTGCCGGCGGAGCGTTTTGTCCAGCCGACGGGACTGGGTAGCCGGGCAGGGGCGATGACCGGGAATGGCAAGGCTGGACGCAGCCGGCGGCAGGGCAGGATATTGGCAGCCGGTGTGGAATGAACCGGGCAGGGCCGTTCGGTAATTTTAAATTGCAACGGAGAATGACAATGAATCCGCTTTTTGCCCTTGACATAGGCACCCGCAGCGTGGTGGGGATAGTCGGACGGCTGGACGATCAGCAACAGATCGTCGTTCAGTCGCACTACCGGCTGGAGCACAGAAAACGAGCCATGCTCGACGGGCAGATCCACGATGTGCCGGAGGTGGCACGGGTGTTGGCGGCGGTGCGGAAAAAACTCAGTGAGGCCGGAGGTCCGCTGACCGAGGTGGCAGTGGCGGCGGCCGGGCGGGCGCTACTGACCACCCGGGCTGATGCCGAGCTGCATTTTTCGCCGGCATCACCGCTCAGCCGGCAGGATGAGCACGCCATCGAACTGCTGGCGGTACAGGCCGCCCAGCGGCAACTGGCCCTGTCGTACGATGAGCGGGCGGCCGCCCAGTACTACTGTGTGGGCTACAGTGTGATCAGCTACCATCTCGATGATTATCCGCTGAAGAGCCTGGTCGGCCAGACCGGTCGGCACGGCCGGGCGGAAATAGTGGCAACTTTTCTGCCCAGGCAGGTGATCGACAGCCTGCAGGTGGCGGTAAACGAAGCCGGCATGGAAATTGCCTCGCTGACTCTCGAGCCGATTGCCGCGATCCATCTGCTGGTTCCCGATACCATGCGCCACCTCAACCTCGTGCTGGTGGACGTGGGGGCGGGGACCTCGGACATAGCTGTCACCAGTGACGGGGCGATTGTCGCCTATGGGATGGTGCCGCATGCCGGTGACGAGATCACCGAGGAACTGTCCCAGCAGTACCTGCTGGATTTCAACGAGGCTGAGTGGCTTAAGATCGCTTACAGCCGGGCGGCAGAGGGAGCGGAGCTGACTGCCCGCAACGTACTGGGACGGGAAATTTTGGTTGCCCGGTCGGCGGTGGCGGCCTGCGTAGACCGGGCGGTTGCCCGGCTGGCCGATGAAATCGGCCGGGAGATCATCCAGCTGAACGGTAAGCTGCCACAGGCTGTGCTGTTAGTCGGCGGCGGGGCCATGACCCCCAATCTGGATAAGTTTCTGGCCGGGCGGCTGGGGTTGCCGACGGAGCGGATTGCCGTCCGCCGTCCGGACACGGTGGGCGGGTTTCTTAACCTGCCGGAAGAACTGTCGGCGTCGGACGCGGTTACCCCGCTGGGGATCATCGCACTGGCCGGCCGGCAGCGCTACCAGTTTATAACGGTGACTGTCAACGGCGAACGGTACCGGCTGTTTAATCTGGGGCGGCTGACGGTGGCAGACGGGCTGCTGGCGGCCGGCAGCGATCTGCGACGGGTGTTCGGCCAGCCAGGCAAAGGACTGACGGTGACGATCAACGGGCAGACCCGGACTGTCCCCGGGACGCTGAACCAACCGGGCGAAGTGAGGAAGAACGGCGAAGTGTGCGCCATGGAAACCGGTCTTGACGACGGTGACGTGTTGACTGTGGTCCACGGGGTGGACGGCAGTCCCCCGCAGCTGACGGTGGCCGATTTGCTGCCGGTCCATGCCGCGGTGGAAATTTCAGTCAACGGCAAGGAATACCGGCTGGACGGAATGGTTAGCATCAATGGCCGTCGTGCCCGGTATGACACGCCGGTGGGCGATCGCGACGTGATCGTAACTGAAAATTTTGGCCGCATCGGTGAAATTCTTCAGTATTTCACCATCGACCACACGGCACCGTCCTGCGAATTTTTCGTCAACGGCGAACGCCGTCAGTATCAGGCCCGGACCGAAATCCGCCTTAACGGCCAGCTGTGTGGCCCCGATCAACTGGTATCGCCCGGTGACCGGGTGGAGATCGAGTTTTCCGGGGCGCCGACGGTTGGGGAACTGGTTAATGAGGACTGTGGGGACGATCAGTACATCACTCTGACCTTCAACGGCCAGCGCTGCGATCTGGCGGTGGCCCGCAACCAGCTGCTGCTGGACGGACAGGAAGTCGAACCGCACACCAGAATTTATCCCCGGGCCGAGCTGGTGATCAACCGGCAACGACTTAGCCAGCCTATCGTCAGCGACGTGCTGCTGGCGGCCGGCTACCAGCCACCGCTGTCGGTGGGGCGCGGGAAAATTTTTATCACCGTTAACGGCCGGCCGGCAGAGTTTATCACTCCGGTGGCGGCCGGTGACGAAATTACGATCGGGGTGACTGAATAGATGACAAAGACGGGCCGTCGCGGTTATGACGAGCTGATAACTGCCGGCGACTGGCGGCGAATGCTGCAGGGAGCTTATCTGGCCTTTGTCAGGGAATACCACGCCATTGACCGGCTGAACTGCCGGGATGGGGTTAAAGGCGACACCGGAACCAACTTGCTGCTGACGGTGATGGCTGCACACCGGACGGCCCAGGCGACTGGTCAGGACGACGGGCTGGGCGTGGTCTGCCGGCGGGCGGCCGACAGTGCCAGGCTGGCCGCCCGTGGTGCGGCGGGGAAGGTACTGGCCACTATGATGGACGGTCTGGCTGCCGGTCTGGCCGGTGAGGATAAGGCCACGGCGGCCAAAATGAGCCGGGCCCTGCAGCGGGCCATTCTGGCTGCCTACCGGGCTTCGGCCCGACCGGACGAAGGGGCGATGGTGGTGATCAGCCGGGCGATGGCCAGAGGGGCCCGGGCGGCCTTGTCCCGGCACTGGTCACTGGCCGAAGTGCTGGCTGCGGCGATTGAAGTGGGTGAGGAGGAAATTGGCCGCTGGGCAGATGCCGGCCGGACCGGGGGCTGGCAGGATCCGGGCGCCAGGGGGTTACTCCTGTTTCTGCGCGGCTGCCGGGAAGGATTGCTGGGGGCCAGTGACAGTCCCGAGGCCGATTTCGACCTCTGCCTGGAGCCGGTGGACGAACGGGGACAACCACTGACCAGCGGGGAAATACTGCCGTACCGCCTGCGCCTGACCGTGAACGGCGCCCGTCTGCCGGCGGCAGCTGTAACCCGACAGTTGCTGGGGCTGGGGCGGGAGGTGATGGTTAACCGCAACGGCGACCGGCTGACCGTCGGATTGGACACCGCCGCACCGGGCAGGGTGATCGACTGTGCCCTGTCGTGGGGGATAATCGGTGAGGTAAAAATTGTCAGCCGGGCAGATGCCGGGGATGGCTGACGGCAGCATCCGCAGCCGTAGCGGCCGGCCGTCGGCCGGCGTCTGCTGGTAGCGAAATTACGGAGGTGGGGTGGCTGGTGACGACGTTATACCTTGACGGGCACAGCCTGACGGTTGAAGATGTCGAGGCGGTGGCCCGGCGCTGGCGGCCGGTGTCGATCAGTCAGCTGGGTGTTGAGCAGCTTCGGCGCAGCCGGGCGGTAGTTGACCGGGTGCTGGCGGACGAGGTTCCCATGTACGGCATTTCGACCGGATTTGGCGAACTGAGTTCGGTGTACATTGTGGCGGATAAGCGGGCACTACTCCAGTACAACCTGATCGTCAGCCACGCAGCGGGAACAGGCGGGCTGCTGCCGGTTGACACTGCCCGGGCGGTAATGCTGCTCAGGCTGAACTCGTTGTGTAAGGGGTTTTCCGGGGTCAGACCGGAAACGGCCGGATTTATCGCCGAAATGCTTAACCGCCGGGTGACTCCGGCCATTCCCTGCAAGGGATCGGTGGGAGCCAGCGGCGATCTGGCGCCGCTGGCCCACATGGCACTGGCGATGATCGGCGAGGGCGAGGTGTTTTACAATGACCGGCTCTGGCCGGCCCGGCAGGCCCTGGCCGAAGTGGGGCTAATCCCGCTGGAGCTGGCCGGCAAAGAGGGGCTGGCCCTGATCAACGGCACATCGGTAATGTCGGCCTACGGCAACCTGGCCTGTTATGATGCCGGGCAGCTGCTGAAGCTGGCGGACATCGCCGGTGCCATGTCGCTGGAAGCCCTGAAGGGCACCCGGCGGGCCTTCGACCCGCGGGTGGCGGCTGTACGTCCCCACCCCGGGCAGGCAGCCACCGCCGACAATATCCTGCGGCTGACCGGGGACAGCGAGATTATTGCCTCGCATGCCAACTGCCGACGGGTGCAGGATGCTTATTCGCTGCGCTGCATATCCCAGGTCCACGGGGCATCGAAGGATGCCTGGCGGCGGGTGCGGGAGGTGCTGGACACCGAGAACAATTCGGTGACCGACAATCCGCTGATTATGCCGGACAGCGGCGAAATAATATCCGGTGGTAATTTCCATGGTCAGCCGGTGGCTTTGGTTATGGATTATGCCAAGGTGGCAACGGCTGAAATCGGCAATATTGCCGAGCGGCGAATCGCCCGGCTGGTCGACCCGGCCCTCAGCGGGCTGCCACCATTTCTGACTGCCAACGCCGGACTGCACTCGGGGATGATGATCATGCAGTACACAGCGGCCGCTCTGGTATCGGAAAACAAAGTGCTCTGCCATCCGGCCAGCTGTGATTCCATCCCCACCTCGGCCAACCAGGAGGATCACGTCAGCATGGGTACGATAGCCGCCCGCCAGCTTGGGGAAATACTGGAAAATGTCCGCAGTGTGGTGGCTATCGAATTGTTGTGTGCCGCCCAGGCGCTGGACTTCATGAAGCCGCTGCGGCCTGGGGTGGGGGTGGCGGCGGCCCGGACAGCCATTCGTGAGCTGGTCCCCCACTGGCAAGTCGACCGAATTGCCGCAGCTGACATGGAGGCTGTCCGGCGGATGGTGGCCGATGGCAGTCTGCTGGCCAGGGTGGAGGGAGCGGTTGGCAGTCTAGCGGTCTGAGTCCCGGTGTGCGACGATGGTGGCACAAAAATTAAGAGCCTGCTTGCCGGGGCAGGCTCTTAATTTTGTCCGGGTTTTTGCGCCGGCCGGTGGCCGGCATGGTCACTGGCGGCTAAAAACCGCCGGCTGAGCCGGGGTGGAGAAAGCGTCGACCGTCAGCTGGCTGTACCGGCCGCCTACCGGCCGGCCGAACGACACCGTTCCCGACAGATCATCGATTAGATAAGGCAGGTCGAGGTGGTACCGGTCACCACCAATCGGCTGCAGCGGGTAGCGAAGGTTGACGTAGCCGAGCTGGGCGTACAGCCGCCCCTGTTCGGCAGTGACGACAATCGTTCCGTACAGAGGATGGCGGTAGCGGCCGACAAACGGCGAAGGGTCGGCAGGATCGGGAAAGGCGGCCGGCGGCTGGTCGGACAACCTGGCGGCCCGCCAGGCGGCCAGGCGGTCAGCAGCCAACGGCGGCAGCGGCGGCTGGGAGATTGCCGCCAGGAAATCGATTGCCAGATCACGCACCACCAGCGGCCGGCTGAGGTTGGCGACGATAATCACCCCGGTGTGCAGATCGGGGGCGAAGGCCATGACCGACTGGCAGCCGCCGGTGCGGTCGTATTGATAAAAGATATCCTGGCCGTTGATTACGGTGTAAAGCCAGCCTGGACACCCCCAGGTTCCGGGATCATCGGCAGTTACCGCCACCGGTCTGCGGGTCTCGCGGAGGCTGGCCGGGCTTATCACCTGGCGGTGGGCAAACATTCCGTCGTTAAGCTGCATGATCAGGAAATTGCCGAGGTTCCGGACGGTGGAATTGACGGCCAGCCCGGCTCCGTATTCATACAGTGCGCCGAGATAAGGCCAGTTGTCGGGCAATTGGCGCAACTGGCCGTTCTGCCACTGGTGCAGGCCGAACCGGTCGACGGCATCGATGAAATTGCTGCTGCCGGTGGTGGTGCGGAACATTGACAGGTAGCGCAGCAGGTCGTCGCTGAGAATTTTCTCCCATGGCCGCTCACCGTGCCGCTCGAGCAGCTTGCCGAGAAGGGTATGGGTGGCAAGCTGAGGCTGGCAGATCGTACCGGGAGGGGTTAGCTGGCTGATGGCCGGTATGGCGAGCAAGATGTCCTGACGGGTTGCGCCGAACAGCGACTGACCCACGCCGGCGTCGGCTGGCAGGCCGGCGGCATTGGCCAGCAGCTGGCGGACGGTGACCGACTGCCGGTCGGCACTGTTATTCCACTGGAACGGAGGATAAACCTTGGCCAGCGGGCTGTCCCAGCTGAAATAACGGCGGTCAACAGCCAGGGCGGCAAGGCTTGCGGTCAGCGGCTGGGTCAGACGGCCGATCGGAAAAATAGTGTCAAGGTCGGGTGGCTGCCGGTCGTCGGCGGCCAGCTGGCCAAACCCCTGCCAGTAGACCAGTGAATCATTCTCGACTACCGCCACTACCAGCCCCGGCGCCTGAATGGCAGCCTGAGCCTTCTGGCAGTTGCCAGCCAGCTGCTGCCATAGCAGCTGGCGCTGCTGGTCGGCGGCGGAACTGTCCGAGGTCAGGACTTGCCTGAGCTGCTGGTTGACGCCGGCCAGGGGGTCGGCGGCAGCGGCTGAAGCCGGCAGCGACGGGGCAATAGCCAGGGTGACGACGGTGAACAGGGATAAAAGCCGGATTGCCATGTGTACCTCTTAACAGATATTGTGCGCCGGGCGGTGCTGTCAACCGGGGTTTCGGCAAAGCCCGGCTATTATCCTGCCGGCGGTTTGTGATATACTGGGCGAGGTCTGCTGCCGGCAGGAGAAGTGGGACATCCCCGGTTCCTGCCGGAGGACTCCATAATCAAAAGGGGCCGAGTGGGATGAAACAGCTGAAAAGTGAAAAAATGCCGCCGTTTGCTGCCGCCGTCTGGCGCGAGCTGGCGGAAAAATACGGCACGCCGCTCTACGTTTACGACCGGGCGGGAATAATCCGGTCGCTGACCGGTTTGCAGCAGGCATTCGCCTGGGTGCCGGGCTACAAGGAATATTTTGCCGTGAAGGCCAACCCCAATCCCCAGATACTGCGGCTTCTGGCCGATAACGGGGCCGGGGCTGACTGTGCGTCGCTGGCCGAACTGATCCTGGCCGAGCGGGTGGGACTGAAGGGAGAGGAGATTATTTTCACTTCCAACCAGACCCCCGATCAGGAGTTCGTCAAGGCCTGCGAGCTAGGGGCGATCATCAATCTTGATGACATCAGCCACATCGAGGTGGTGGAGGGGCTGTGCGGGCTGCCGGAATTGCTGTCTTTCCGCTACAATCCCGGTGAGGCCCGCTCGGTGGGCAACAGTATCATCGGCCTGCCGGCTGAAGCCAAGTACGGTATGACCCGGGACCAGCTGTTGACGGCGGTGGGAATTTGCCGGAAAAAGGGAGTCAGGCGGTTCGCTCTGCACACCATGGTGGTTTCCAATGAACTAAACGGCCAGTGCTTTGTAGACACGGCCAGGATGATGTTTGAACTGGCGGTGGAAATCTACCGGTGTTGGCAAATCAAAGTCGAAATGATCAACCTCGGCGGGGGTGTGGGCATTCCCTATCTCCCTCAGCAGCAGCCGGTTGACCTGCCGGCTGTCGGCGGGGCCATCCGCCGGCTGTACGACCATTTGCTGGTGGCCAACAGGCTGACCGGCATTCGTCTAAGCCACGAGTGTGGCCGGCTGATCACCGGTCCGCACGGATATTTGCTGACGCGGGCCATCCGCCACAAAAACACCTACAAAAATTACATTGGGGTGGATGCCTGCATGGCCAACCTTATGCGGCCGGGAATGTACGGTGCCTATCACCACATCACGGTGGTGGGCAAGGAAGGGTTGCCGTACGGGCAGAAGTACGACGTGGTCGGCAGCCTGTGCGAAAACAACGACAAATTTGCCATCGACCGCCCGCTGCCGGCCATTGACGCCGGCGACCTGCTGGTGATCCACGACGCTGGGGCTCACGGCTATGCGATGGGCTTTAACTACAACGGCCGGCTCAGGTGTCCGGAGGTGATGGTCGGTGAACAAGGTGAAAGCTGGATGATCCGTCGTGGCGAGACGCTGGACGATTATTTCGCCACCATGATCTGGTAAGGCTGCCGGAAAACGCGATTAACCGGCAGGATTTTGCCGGCCGGTGGCGAAATCAGGGTCAGCAGGACAGGAATCCGGCGGGCAGCAGTCCCGAAAATTCCATCTCAGTCCGGTGTTGATCCGGACGGGCCGGCGGCGCGCACCTACCGGCCTCGGCCGGCGGGAATGCGGTCGCGGTAAAAATTTTTTAAGGCGATCAAGGGAGGAAACGAAGTGGGCAAGCTTTACATTCGCACCGTCGCTCTGATTCTGGCGATCAGTCTGTCGGCAGGCTGTGCAACGGCCCTGGCGGCGGCCGGGCCGGCCGCGGAACTCACCATGGCCGGCAAGCTGTCCGCCCTGGAAAAAGCCTACTACGGCAGTGAACAGGCCGGAGCGTTGCTGGAACGGGTCGACCGGCTGGAAACCGATGTCTACGGAATGCGGGGGACAACATCGCTGGATGAGAGGCTGACCAATCTCTACACTTACACGTTCGTGACCAGCGACAGTACGCCGCCGTCGTTTGTTCTCAAGCTCAACGCCGTTGAGTGGGGGGTGACCCACAATATCAGCGACGGGCCGCTGAAAAACCGGTTGACCAAGGTTTACCAGCTGGTGGTGGGCAACGACACCCAGATGTCGCTGAACGACATGCTGCGCAAGCTGTCCACTGTCACTTTCGGTAACCAGTCGGCCACCTTCAGTGCCGTCACTGTTCCCAAGGATACGCTGATCAAGATTGAGTTCATCAACGACGCCAACAGCAAAACCTCACGGGTGGGGGACCCGCTCAACTTCAAGGTGGCGGAGGATGTGACGATCAACGGGGTGGTGGCCATCCCCAAGGGGGCGTACGGTCGCGCCAAGGTCAGCAAGGCTGAGCCGGCCGGCAGTTTTGGCCGCCAGGGACAGCTGGAAGCCAGTTTTCAGGATGTTACGGCTATGGATGACAGTTCAGTCGGGGTGTTTCTCGGCGAAAAGGCCAAACAGGAAAGCACCAACATGGCTTATGCGGCCGGGGCCAGCCTGGTCGGGCTGGCACTGCTCGGCCCGGTGGGGCTGATTGGCGGCATTTTCGTCCAGGGCGACGAGGTGAGCATTAAATCCGGCCAGATGCTTTATCTTCAGACCACCAAGGCCACCACGGTGTACGGTGTGCAGCCGCCGGCCGCCGACGGCGGCAGCCCGCCCGGCAGCTCTCCCGACGGCGAGATTGCCGAGTACCATGTAAGCAGCGACGACAGCAACAACCAGTGGGTGAACTACTGATCAGACAGCCGGCGGGGCCGGTCCGGGCCGGCGCCGTCATTCAGGTCCTGACAAACCGCCTGCGGGCGGTTTTGTTGTTGCCGTTGGCCAAAGGGATCGGGGAGGGGGAAAGGTGCTAAGAAACTGGCAGAAAATGCTCATTTACCTGTCGCTGGCCGGGGTGTGGCTGGTGACGGCCGGACCATTTCTCTGGCTGCTCAGCACCTCGCTCAAGGACAAAAATGCCAACATTTTCGCCTATCCGCCGCAATTCTGGCCGCAGCCGCCGACACTGGAAAATTTTGCCGTGGTCACGCAGGCGGTGCCGATGGCCGGCTATTTCGTCAACAGCCTGATTGTGGCGGCAATAGCAGTGGCCGGACAGCTGCTGCTCTGCTCGATGGCGGCGTTTCCGCTGGCCCGGATGCGGTTTGTCGGGAGGAGGCTGATCTTCCTGCTGATCGTCAGCACGATGATGATCCCTGGGCAGGTGTGCATTTTGCCGCTGTTTATCATGGTGGCCGGCTGGGGACTGAAGAACAGCTATCTGGGTCTGGTTCTGCCGTCTCTGGTCGGGGCGTTCGGGATTTTTCTGCTGCGGCAGGCATTCCTGGCCGTGCCGCGATCGCTGGAGGAGGCGGCGGTGCTCGATGGGATGAACCCCTGGCAGATCTGGTGGCGGGTGCTGCTGCCGGCCGTCAGACCGGCACTGTCTACGCTGGCCATATTTTCGTTCGTGGCAGTCTGGGGTGATTTTATGTGGCCGCTGCTGATCACCGACGATCCGCACTATTTTACCCTGGCCCTGGGGGTGCAGCAGTTGTCGGGGACATTCACCCTTGACTGGCGGCTGGTGGCGGCCGGGGCGGTGATCAGCATCCTGCCGATTGTCGTGCTGTTCGCCTTCTGTCAGCGCTACTTCATCAGCGGCACGGTCACCTCCGGGGTCAAAGAATGAAACTGTGGCTCAACCGGTGGGAGCCGCTGGTGATCATCACCATCCTGCTGTCCCTGGTCGGTACGGTCAACATATTAAGCGCCAGTTTTGTCCGGGCTGAGCAAATCTACGGCGATGCCTGGTTTTTCCTCAAGCGCCACCTGGTCTACCTGTCGCTGGGGATGGCGGTGCTGGCGGCGGTGATCAGGGTGCCGCCGGCCACCTGGCGCAACCGGCGGATGCTGACCGTGGCAACGGTGTCGATTGGGCTGCTTTTGCTGCTGGTTTCCTTCACCGGTGTCGGTACGGTAATCAACGGCTCGCGCCGCTGGCTGATGGTCGGCGGGGTTTTGCAGTTCCAGCCTTCCGAACTGGCGAAAATTGTCGTAATTATGCTGGCCGCTCGCTATCTGTCCGACAACCGGCGGCAGGGCGGCAATGTTTCGCTTTGGTCGGGGCCGCTGGCAGTGGCAGCGGGCTACGCCGCCATGGTCCTGAAGCAGCCGGATATGAGCACGGCTACCCTGATTGTGGCTGTGCCGCTGCTCCTGTTTCTGATCGCCGGGGTCTCCCGGGTTGCCTGGCTGGCATTGCTGACCGGTGGGGTAGCCGGTCTAATCGGTCTGGCCGGTTTTGCCAGTTACCGGCTGGCCCGGCTCAAAGCCTGGTGGGATCCCTGGGCGGATTTTGACAAGAGCGGCTACCAGAGTGCCCAGGCACTGATCGCCATTGGTGCCAGCGGACTGACTGGAGCGGGGCTGGGCAAGGGCTACAGCAAGTTTAACTATCTGCCCGAGGCCCATACCGATTTTGCCTTTGCCGTGCTGTGCCAGGAGTGGGGAATTGCTGGGGCGGTGGTGGTGACGGTACTGTTTGGCCTGCTGGTGTTCTACGGCGTGCAGGTGGCGATTCGGGCCGACCGGCACGGCTGCTTTCTCAGTCTGGGAATGATATTGCTGATCGGCTGTCAGGCCGCCGTCAACATGGCCATGGTTACCGGTCTGCTGCCGGTGATGGGAATTCCGTTGCCGTTCATCAGCTACGGGGGAACGGCGCTGCTGGTTCAGTTTTTTGCCGTGGCGGTGGTGGTGGCGGTCGGCCGGACCAACGAGCGGACGGCCTGACAGTGGGGAGGAGGGAAGAAAATGTTGGATCAAATTGATCTTTCCCGCACAGTGGACAAGGAGGAATACCGCCGGGAAATCAGGCGACTGGGGCTGAGACTGGCTGGATTGCAGCGGCAGGCCCGGGATTTGAAGATTCCCCTGGCAATAGTGTTTGAGGGCTGGAATGCCGCCGGCAAGGGAACGCTGCTGAACAAGCTGTTGCAGTGGCTGGATCCGCGGGGGTTCACCGTTTACAACATGAAGGCACCGCAGGAGGATGAAGCCATGCGGCCGTTTTTGTGGCGGTTCTGGCTGAAAACTCCGGCCCGGGGCAGAATTTCGATTTTCGACCGCAGCTGGTACCGGCGGGTGGTGACCGACCGGGTGGAGCGCAAGGTGGGTGAACGACAGTCACTCAAGGATTATCACGACATTAGTGTCTTTGAGCGGCAGCTGGCCGACGATGGCTGTGTGGTGCTGAAATTTTTCCTTCACATCAGCAAAAAGGAGCAGGGCAAACGATTCAGGGCCCTTGAGGCCAACAAGTCCACCGCCTGGCGGGTGACGGCCGAGGACTGGCGGCACCACAAGGAATATGATGACTACCTGCGCATGTACGATGCAATGCTGGTTCACACCAATCATCATTATGCGCCGTGGACGGTGATTGAGGCGCAGGATACCCGTTATGCCACCCTGAAGGTGTTCCGTCACCTGATCGACGCCCTGGAGAAACAGATTGCCGCCGTCAGGCAGGCGGCCGGCCGCCCGGCCGAGAAACCGCACATCGATATCAATGACGGCAGCTGGCGCTGGGAGTCATCTATGCTGGAACGGGCCGATCTGTCGCTGACCATGTCCCGCGACGAATACAGGCAGCAGCTGAAAAAATACCAGAAGCGTCTGCTCGAAATCGAACACGAAATATACGAGCGGCGCATCCCGGTGGTTATTGTCTACGAAGGCTGGGATGCAGCCGGCAAAGGGGGGAACATCAAACGGCTGACGGAAAATCTTGATCCCCGCGGTTATGAGGTCATTCCGGTTTCCGCCCCCAGCCGGGAGGAATTCAGTCATCACTATCAGTGGCGGTTCTGGCGGGCGCTGCCCAAGGCCGGACACATTGCGATCTTCGACCGTTCGTGGTACGGCCGGGTGCTGGTTGAGCCGATCGAGGGTTTCTGTACAGCCGGGGAGTGGCAGCGGGCCTATCAGGAGATCAACGAAATGGAGGAAACTTGGGCCAATTTTGGCACGGTGATCTTCAAATTCTGGCTCCACATCGACAAGGAGGAGCAGCTGAGGCGGTTCAGCGAACGGCAGGCCAACCCCGACAAGCAGTACAAAATCACCGAAGAGGACTGGCGCAACCGGGACAAATGGGACCAGTACCAGCACCTGGTGGATGAAATGCTGATCCGGACCAGTACCCCGTACGCGCCCTGGACGGTGGTGGAGTCCAACTGCAAGCTTTACGCCCGGATCAAGGTGTTGCAGAACATCGTTGAACGGATGGACAGGGTGCTGGGGTAGGCCGGACGGCGGGTGAACAGCGTGGCAACGGTGCAAAAACGGATCGTTCTGGTCATGCTGGCGGTGCTGGCGATGCTGGCCGCGGTGGTGGTGCGGGTGGCCTGGCTGCAGGCCGCCCGCAGTGATGAGCTGGCGGCCAGGCTTAGGGGACAGGTCATGGACAACAAGGCGATCAATATGCCGCGGGGGCCGATTTACGACCGCAATGGCCGGGAAATGGCGATGAGCATCACGGTTAAATCCCTGTACGCCGATCCGATGTTGATCCGGAAGGAGGGCAAGGTCGATCCGGCAGCGGTGGCCCGGGCCATTTCCCCCCTGCTCGGGCTGAGTGAGGATGAGATTGTCAGGAAACTGACAAGCGACAGCGGTTTTGTCTGGCTGAAACGGCTGCTGGACAAGCCGGCCAGCGACGAAATTGGCCGGCTGATCAGGGAAAACGGCTGGAACGGGGTTGCGTTTGTCGAGGAGAGCAAGCGGATTTATCCCAACGACGAGCTGGCAGCCCAGGTGATAGGGTTCGTCGGCACCGATGACAACGGACTGGCCGGGATCGAGCTGGAATTCGACAGCAAACTGCGCGGCGGCCGATACGACCAGTGGGTGGAAACCGATATGTCGGGGACGCCGATTTTCGATTCGATAATTCAGTACACCAGCAAACGGCAGGGCAAAGCCCTGTACCTGACTGTTGACCAGGTGGTGCAGGCAATTGTGGAACAGGCGCTGGACCGGGGGGTGCAGGCCACCAAGGCCGACGGGGCGGTGGCTATTGTTCTTGACCCCAGGACGGGTGAGGTGCTGGCCATGGCCAGCCGTCCGACCTTTAATCCCAATCGTTACGAGCAGGCCAGCCCGGTCAGCTGGCGCAACCGGGCGATCAGCATGGTGTACGAGCCGGGCTCGACCTTTAAGCCGGTGGTGGCGGCGGCGGCCATGCAGCTGGGACTGGTCCATCCTGATGACCCGCTGTATGACGGCGGCTCGGTTAGTGTCGGCGAGCGGGTGATTAAAAACTGGGACGGCGGCGGACTGGGAGCGGTGACATTCACCGACATAGTCAAGTATTCGGTCAATACCGGGTTTGTTCAGGTCGGGCTGAGGATGACGGCTGATCAGGAGCTGGATTTTGTCGAAAAATTCGGGTTTGGCCAGCCGACCAGGATTTCCCTGCCGGGAGAGGAAAGCGGGATTCTTTTCTCCCGGGCCGACATCACCCGCTCCGATCAGGCGTCGATGTCGATCGGCCAGGGTGTGGCTGTCACCCCCATTCAACTGATCCGGGCGATTGCTGCCATTGCCAACGGCGGCCTGCTGCTGGAACCACACATCGTGCGGGAAATTCGTGACGCCGAGGGCGGGGTGGAATTCGATGCATCAACCACCCCGGTCCGGCAGGTCATCCAGCCGGAGGTGGCAGCCGAACTGGCGAAAATGATGCAGCAGGTGATCAGCGACGGCAGTGGCAAGCGGGCGGCAGTGAAGGGCTATAACCTGGCTGGCAAGACCGGTACGGCTGAGCGGCTGCGCGAGGGAGGGGGAGGATATTCCGGCTACATTGCCTCGTTTGTCGGGTTTGGCCCGGTCGAGGAGCCGCAGTTCGTCGTGCTGGTGGTGATCGACAATCCCAAGGGGCTGATCTACGGGGGAGAAATTGCCGCCCCGGTGTTCCGGGAAATAGTTTCACAGCTTCTCAGTTACCGCAATGTTCCCCGGACGGTGGACAGCGTGGTCGAGCAGGCGGCACGGACCGCGGCCCCGCCATCCGGCAGCGATGGCAAGTCATCGCCGCCCCCTCCGGCCGGCAACGGCGCAACCGGCCGGCCGGTCATGCCGGACCTGCGGGGGCTCAACGTCCGGCAGGTCTGCACGATGCTGTCTGACCGGGGGATTGGGGTGAGAATAAACGGCAGCGGTCTGGCAGTCGGCCAGTCGGTGCCGCCGGGCCGCCCCCTGGATGAAAACGAAGTGGTGACGGTTGACTTTGCCTGGCCGGTTTCCCCGCTCGCCGGGCCAGGCAGGCAGGAACGATAAAAAATCTGGCGAATAGGAACCGTAAGGCGGGCGGACAGGCAGCAAATGTCAAAATAAAAATCAGGGAGGTTGACCAATGATCATCGGGGTGCCAAAGGAAATTAAGGACAACGAGAACCGGGTGGGGCTGACTCCGGCCGGGGCGGAGGCACTGAAGAATCACGGCCATCAGGTGATGATCGAGCACAACGCCGGGCTGGGCAGCGGTTTCACTGACGCTGACTATCAAAAGGCGGGGGCGGAGATCATTCACGACAAGCGCCGGCTGTTTGACCGGGCGGACATGATCGTCAAGGTTAAGGAGCCGCTGCCCCCGGAGTACGACCTGTTTCACGAGGATCAGATACTGTTTACTTACCTTCATCTGGCACCGGAGCCGGAGCTTACCCGCGCTCTGCTCAACAAACGGGTGGTGGGCATTGCCTACGAGACCATCACCGGCAAGGATGGCCGGGGCCTGCCGCTGCTGAAGCCGATGAGCGAAGTGGCCGGACGGATGTCGGTGCAGATTGGGGCGCAGTTCCTGACCAAGACCTACGGTGGACTGGGAGTACTGCTGGGCGGTGTACCGGGGGTGTGTCCGGCCCAGGTGGTGATTATCGGCGGCGGGATCGTCGGCACCAATGCTGCAAAGATGGCACTGGGTATGGGGGCCAGGGTTACGATTATGGACAACAACCCCGACCGGATGCGGGAACTGGATGATATCTTCGGCGGCCGGCTGGTGACAGTTATGTCCAACAGCTACAACATCGCCGAGTGGGTGGCTAGGGCCGACTTGCTGATCGGGGCGGTGCTGGTGCCGGGGGCCAAGGCGCCCAAACTGGTCAAGGAAGAAATGGTCAAAGGTATGCGGCCGGGGGCGGTGATCGTGGATGTGGCGATCGACCAGGGCGGTTCGATCGAAACCATTGACCGGATAACCACCCACAGCGAGCCAACCTACGAAAAATACGGAGTGGTGCACTACGCGGTGGCCAATATGCCGGGAGCAGTACCGCGGACTTCGACATTTGCCCTGACCAACGCCACCATGGAGTACGCCCTGGCTATTGCCGACATGGGCTGGCGCAAGGCGGTGTCGACCATTCCCGGGCTGGCCTCGGGTGTGAACGTCTGCGAGGGTAAACTGACCTACAAAGCGGTGGCGGATGACCTGGGGCTGACCTATACCCCGCTGGACCGGGTCTGTGATATAAGGTAGCGAACAGGCGGGCGGAAAAAAGGCGGGTAACCGTCTTTTTTTCCGCCGGCACAACTACCGGCGGGAGAAAAACGATGTACGAACGGGCAGCATGGGTGGAAGTCAACCTCGGGCACATCGCCCATAATTTACGCAGCATCAAGCTCCACATCGGTGACAGCTGCAAGCTGTGTCTGGCGATCAAGGCCGACGCCTACGGCCACGGGGCGGTGGCGGTGTCTAACCTGGCAGCCGGCTGTGGAGTGGAATATCTGGCGGTGGCGACCCTGACCGAGGCATTGGAACTGAGACGCAGCGGCAACACCCTTCCCATTCTCATCCTCAGCAAAATTCCCGCCTATTACGCGTCCTACCTGGCAGCCTACAACCTCGAGCAGACGGTGTTTGACCGGGAAACCGCCGGCGTACTTTCCGAGTGGGGGGTAAAGCTGGAAAAAAAAATCCGGGTTCATGTCAAGATCGACAGCGGTATGGGACGGATCGGGGTGAACTACCGGCAGGGCGGGGAATTTGTCCGCTACCTGCTCGGACTGCCGGGGCTGACGGTAAGCGGGATTTTCACCCATTTTGCCGACGCCGATTCCCGGGATCTGAGCTTCACCTACAGGCAGCTGCGGAGATTCTGCGGGGTTCTGACAGAGCTGAGACGGGACGGAATTGTCCTGCCGCTGGTCCACGCCGCCAACAGTGCGGCCACGCTGGCAGTGCCCGACAGCTGGTTTGACATGGTCAGGGTGGGGATTGCCGCCTACGGGCTGCGGCCGTCGCCTGACTTTGTCCCGCCGCTGGAATTGCGGCCGGCCATGGAACTGAAGTGCCGGATTGTCCAGCTGAAGGAGGTGCCGGCCGGAACTCCGATCAGCTACGGTTGTACGTTTGTCACCTCCCGGCCGAGCCGGATCGCCACGTTGCCGGTGGGATATGCCGACGGCTACAGCCGCCGGCTGTCCAACCGTGGCTGGGTGATGGCCGGTGGGGTGAGGGTACCGGTGGTTGGCCGGGTTTGTATGGATCAGACCATGATCGACGTTACTGACGTGCCGGCGGTGGGGGTGGACGATGAAGTGTCGCTGTTCGGCGGTGACGGGGTGAGTGTTGATGAAGTGGCCGGCTGGCTGGGAACGGTGAATTATGAGGTGATAACATCCCTCAGTCAGCGGGTGCCGGTAATCTACCGGCAACAGAAGGACACCTGAAGTTGCCGGAGGCCGGCTGCAGGGCTGTGCCGGTCGGTTCGGGAAGGGGCGGACATGAGTATTTGCGTCGGCGATATCAAAACAATGGCCAAAGGCCAGCCGATCCGGGGAGTTTATCTCCTCAGCGGTTTTGAAATCCGGTCGGGAGGACAGAACGGGCGTTACGGCTCGGCCAGGCTGTCCGATCGCAGCGGGAAAATCGAGGCCCGGATCTGGGAGCTGCCCGATGATCCGGCCTGGCTGAGCGAAATGCCGGTAGTCTTCATAGAGGGTGAATACTGCCCTTACCAGGGGGTGCCCCAGGTCAGGATCAGCCGGCTGGCTGCTGTGCCGGACGAACAGTTGAAGGCCGGGATGCTGAGCAGTCTGGTGCGGGTCAGCAGTCACGACCCGAGGGTGATGTGGGGCGAACTGACCGGACTGGTTGAATCGATGGGCGATCAAAGAGTCAGGGCCTTCTGTGACCGGCTGATCTTCGACGACGAAGAGGTGTGCGGGCGTCTGCGGGTCTGGCCGGCGGCGGTGGCTTTTCATCACGACTACGTCGGCGGGCTGCTGCAGCATACCTGGGAAATGGCCAGAATGGCTGACGCACTGGCCAAAACTGCGCCGGATATCAACCGCGACCTGTTGCTGGCCATGGTCTGCATGCACGACATCGGCAAGATCCACGAGATCGAGGTTGACCGGCTGGGGGGACCGGCCGGTTTCAGCAGGCAGGGCCGGTTGCTGGGACACATCTACATTGGCATGGCAATGGTGGACCGCTGTGGGCGGCGGTACGATCTCGACCCCGAGGTCGGGCTGGCCCTGCAGCACGCCATTTTAAGCCATCACGGCAGCAGGGAGTTTGGCAGCCCGTTGCCGCCAAAAATAAAGGAAGCGCAGATTCTGCACTTCCTTGACAACATGAGCGCCAGGCGGGAGATATTTGCCACCGAGCTGGCCTCCGTCCGTCCGGGAACGTTCAGTCCGTGGGTCAAATCCATACAGAGCGAGATCTATCTGCCGGATTTCCCGTCCGGCGACGATCAGTAGACGATCACCACCCGACAACCGGCCAGGACGCCGCCGGATGCCTGGAGACGGAGGATCATCCAGCCGGCATCGGCGTCGACCGTGACCACCGTGCCATTCGACTGGCTGCCGGTGGCCCGGACGATCAGCGGGTTGTCGCCCACCCGATCGCCCAGGGACGGCCAGTCGTCGAAGCGGCAGTAGGCAGCGACGGCATTTGTCGACAGCTCGCGCGGGGAAATGAACCGGTAGTCGTAGATCGTAAGGTCGTCGGTTTTTATGCTGGGCAAGAGGCAGGGGGTAACGGGCAGATTACGGGCATCAACCACCAGCCCGGTATAGGGGGATAAAGGATTTTGGCCGGGTCTCCCGGCCGGTTCCGGAGCTGGCCACGGTTCGGCCTGATAGTCGGCGATACAGCTCAGCACCGTCCCGGCAAAGCTGTTGTAGCCGGTCAGCCTGACTCTGCGGATCAAAGTGAGGATCCCTTCGTCACCGATCTCCTGCTCGAGGACCGGGCTGTTGTCGGCCAGACGGCGCAGTTTGGCGACCAGCTCGTTGTCGTCGCCGGCAATGTCGGCGGCCGTCCGGTCAGCGGTCAGGGGAAAACGCAACATATAGTCGCTGAGGCTGTCGGCAGCGTGGATCAATGCCGCCTGTCTGGTGGCCGCCAGCGACTCAAAATCGCCGCTGTTCAGGGAAACGAAGCAGTAAATATAGCCGGACGGCCAGTCCTGCCAGGTTATCACCCGGTCACCGTGCCGGGTGTTATCATAGACGCCATTGTCGCTGGCGGCCGGAATGGCGACCGTTGCCTGTCCGGCTGCCGGCGGCAGCAGGACGATGGCGGCGGCGCAGGCAAGCAGAAGGAATCTTTTCATGATCATCTCCTCAAGTCTGGCGGCGGTCGGTCAGACCGCCCGGATACGGGTACAACTGCTTTTTGGTTTTCGCCGTCCGGGCAGGAAATCCCTGCCGGTGCCGGCAGAATAATTTTCAGGCGGGGGTCGGCCGTTAATGCTGACTATGGTATATGCCGACGAGCGCGGCAACATCTTCGATCAGCCGGGCTGGCAGGCGCTGGGGGCGGCCGGCAGCCGGTGCTTCCGGCCGTTTGGAAGGGGGGAGGTGGTGGCGCTGCCGCCGGGAGCTGACCTGATGTTCCTGCCGGGCCGCCGGCCGCTGGGCCAACACAACCGGCGACTGGAGGTGCTGGCCGGGCGGCTGGCGGTGGCGGCCATACTGCCGATCGGCTATACCCGGACGATGGTGCCGGCCTACAGGGCTGACCGTGATGCCCGGCAGCTGCCGTTTTTCGGTTATACGGCAGTGGGGTATGGCGACGGCCGGCTATGGGCGGCGGCAATCAGGACATCGGCGGCCGGGCAGTGGCGTCCCGGGCGGTTTGGCACCCCTGACCTGCCGGAGCGGATTGAACACCAGCTGAGGGCTCACCCCGACAACCGGATTGTCGGGCATCTGGCCCGCTGTGCCTCACAGTGGGGATGTCCCACCGCCCAGAATTTTTTTTACCGCCGCTGGGAAATGGGACTGCCCACCACCGCCGGCTGCAACGCTGACTGCCTGGGCTGCATATCCCGACAGCCGGCCGGTGGTTGTCCGGCCCCCCACAGCCGTATAGCCTTCAAGCCTACAGTTGGGGAAATCGTCAGTGTTGCCTTGGGCCATCTGACCGGCGCGGCAAATCCGATCGTCAGCTTTGGCCAGGGATGCGAGGGGGAACCGCTGTTGTCGGCCGATCTGCTGGCCGAGGCAATCAGGGTGATCCGTCGCCGTTGCCGGCGGGGAATGATCAACATCAACACCAACGCCGGGCGGCCGGACGGTCTGGCCAAACTGCTGCAGGCCGGACTGGACGGCGTGCGGGTGAGTATGATCAGTGCCCGGCCGGCCACTTATCAGGCCTATTACCGGGCGGCATACAGCTGGGAGGCAGTGGGGGAGTCGCTGGAGCTCTGCCGCAGGCACCAGGTGTTCTGGTCGTTGAATTTCCTGCTCATGCCCGGGCTTAACGACAGCCCGGACGAAATGGCGGCCTGGCGGGATTTTCTGCGCCGCTACCAACCACCGATGATCCAGTTTCGCAACCTTAACATCGATCCCGGATATTTCTGGCGACAGATGCCCAGAGCGGCGGGACCGCCGCTGGGAGTCAGGGAAATGATCGGGGTGTTCCGCCAGGAGTTTCCCGGCATCAGGCTGGGGAACCACACGATATACCGCCGGCGCCGAGGCTGACGAGGGGCTTTTTATTGACGGGGAACAGGGGCTGTATTATAATTTGTCCTGTTGATCCACAATTGAATAACCTGCGCTTGGGCAATCAATCAATCCACGGAGGCAAGCAGCGGATGCGGGCACCCTTACGAGTCAGTGATGCGGACAGGTTTACCGGCTGGACGGACGAAAGTATCGTGCTTGAGGCGAAGAACAACAATGACGACGCTGCATTGGAGTACATCATCAACAAGTACCGGAGCTTTGTGCGGGCAAGGGCAAGGACGTATTTTCTGGTAGGGGCCGAGCGTGAGGATATCATTCAGGAGGGGATGATTGGTCTTTTCAAGGCGGTGCGTGATTTCCGGCACGACAAGCTGTCCTCGTTCCGGGCGTTTGCCGAGCTGTGTGTGACCAGGCAGATTATCACTGCGATCAAGACAGCCACCCGCCAGAAGCATATCCCTCTCAATTCGTACGTTTCGCTGAACAAACCGTTGTATGAGGAAGACGCCGACCGGACGCTGATGGATGTTATTTCCGGCACATCGGCCACCGATCCGGCCGAACTGGTTCTCGACAAGGAAGAGTACGACCGGATCGAGGGCCGGATGGGGGAGATACTCAGTGAACTGGAGTGGAGCGTGCTGATGTACTACCTGGATGGCAAGTCATACCAGGAGATCGCCGAATCGGTGGGGAGGCATGTCAAGTCGATCGACAATGCCCTGCAACGGGTCAAGCGCAAGCTCGAGCGTTATGTGGAGTGTTACAGCGACGGGGCGAACATCCATTCGATCTACCGGGGGCTGGCCAACCTTAACCGCAATTTTATCACCGGCGGGGCAGCCGGCGATGACGTGGACGGTATGGTCTGCTGGGGGGAGAGGTAGGCAGGCGGG
>JAOAFP010000066.1 GCA_026416215.1 Negativicutes bacterium
AGCTTGCCCTTGGTCTGCCCCTCAAACTGCGGTTCGCGGATTTTTAGGCTGATTATTGCCGTCAGGCCTTCCCGCACATCCTCGCCGCTAAGGTTGCTGTCCTTGTCTTTCAGTATGTTGTGCCTGCGGCCGTATTCGTTGATAATCCTGGTCAGCGCCGTCCTGAACCCGCTTAGGTGGGTCCCCCCCTCCTGGGTGTTTATATTGTTGACAAAGGAAAAGATATTTTCGTTGTAGCCGTCGGTGTACTGCATGGCCACCTCGACCTGGCTGTCGTCCTTTTCGCCTTTGATGTAAATCGGCTGGCTGTGCAAAACATTGCGGTTTTTGTTCAGCAGCACGACATACTGGCTGATCCCTCCCTCATAGTGCATCTGCTTGCTGGCGCCGCTCCGTTCGTCCACCAGAAGAATGGTTACATTGCAATTGAGGAAGGCCAGTTCCCGCAGCCGGTGCATCAGGGTGTCAAATGAGAAATCCATCTCTTCGAATATTTCGTCATCCGGCCAGAACCTGATTTTTGTCCCGGTTTCCTCGGTCTGCCCGGTAATCGTCAGCTGACGGACGGTTTCGCCGCGGGCAAACTTCATCTGGTGGACCTTGCCGTCCCGCTTGACCTCCACCTCCAGCTGACGGCTCAGGGCATTTACCACCGAAACTCCGACTCCGTGCAGACCGCCAGACACTTTATAACCGTCGCCGCCAAACTTGCCGCCGGCATGCAGTACCGTCAGCACCACCTCCAGGGCCGGCTTGCCGGTTTCGTGCATATCAACCGGAATTCCCCTACCGTCGTCAATTACAGTAACACTATTGTCGGTATGGATAATCACAGTTATGTTGCGGCAGTGGCCGGCCAGGGCCTCGTCGATGCTGTTATCCACCACTTCGAATACCAAATGGTGCAGCCCGCGGCTGCCGGTGCTGCCTATGTACATTCCCGGGCGCTTGCGGACGGCTTCCAATCCTTCCAGTACCTGTATCTGTTCGGCACCGTAGGTGTCGTTAATTTGCTGCAGCTCGTTCATTTCTCCCATATTTCACCTGATCCCCGGACTGTCTATTTTTACCGTGCTGCGCCTCATCAGGGTCAGCGGTGCTATTCCGGAAAGGTAGATCATCCCGTCGGCCACCACCATGGTTTTTACTTTTTCCGGGGCAATATTCACCATCTTCCCGTCCTGCTGGGCCACTTCGACAATTTTTTTGTTGACCGTCTGCCGTTTGGGATCGTATTTTACAATTGCCACAATTTTTTCGGCTGCTACCTGCCAGTTGTCGCCCAGATGAAGAAACATTAGATTTTTATCTCCCTTCCCCGTCTTTCCGTTCCCCCTGCCGGCAACCGGCCCGCCAGGCGGATATCGCCCCGATGATTCTCTGTTTCAGTTTTGGATTGCTGATTTTCCGGCATATTTCCGCCGCGTAACGCCGGTCGTCATCGCTGACCGGCGGCGGTATGTACCGATCATCCCCGTCTCGGTCGTACTTTTCCAGCCGGCGCAGGTTAAACCTTAACCGCAGCTCCAGTTTATGTTGGTAGATATTTTCAATTTTTTCGACGATCTGGCCCTTCATCAGAGTCAGTTCAGTCAGCCACAGCGGATGATCTACCGCGATCAGCAGTTCTTTCCCCCTCAGCTTGTAGGGACAGCTGTGCGCGGCGATTTTTTCCCCGACTATCCGGGGCCAGTCGCCGATAATCCGGCAGGCCACGATCCGTTGCCTGCCGGCCATCCGCCGGATGACTGTCTGTATGGTCGTTCCTATTTTATCCATATCTCTTTCTCAATCCAGCATTATCGCATTTACCCGCTCGGACGACGGGCACGATTCGCGGTCGGTCCCGGTGATGATGACCTGTATGTTTCTGTCCGCCAGGTAGGCCAGCAAGCTTTTCCGCCGGTTTCCGTCGAGTTCACTGAAAATATCGTCAAGCAGCAACAACGGCATACAACCGGTTTTCCGGCCGATAAACTCGGCCTCGGCCAGCTTGAGGACAACCGCCACGCTGCGCTGCTGTCCCTGTGAGGCAAAAGCCCGGGCATCGTTTCCGTTAATCCTGATTTTTACGTTGTCGCGGTGCGGTCCCCAGCCGGTGTAACCACGGACCAGATCTTTTTCCCGCTCATTCTGCCAGCGGCGGTAGAAATATTCCCAGCCAGCTCTTTCCTGCTCAAAAACCACTGATATTTCATCCCTGCCGACAATTTGCCCCATTATCTCCCGGCATAGCCCGTTGATTACCTCCACCGCCTCGCACCGCCGTTCGTTAATCAGGGAAGCTGCCATGGCCATCTGCCGGTCCCAGGCATCAAGTACCATCCGGTCGGCCATTCCCCGGCAGTTTCTGAGATATACGTTGCGCTGGCGGATAATCCGGCGGTAGTTCTTAAGTGCCCTGAAATATTCTCTGTCAATCTGGGAGATTCCTATGTCAAGTCCGCGCCGGCGTAATTGCGGTCCGGCTTTTATCGCCTGCAAATCGTCGGGGGTGAAAAAAACCAATTTTCTCAGACCGATAAGGTCGGCCTTGTTTTTTTTTTCACCGTTAATAAAACATACCAGTTTTTCCCCCGTCCGGCTGATCAGGGTTCTGAACCGGCCACAGGCGGCCATTTCCTCCCCGCCGGCAGATAACTGGCTTTCAATCGTCGCCTGTTCAGCACCAAAATTAACTGTCTCGCCGGCGTCGGCCGTCCGGAATGACCAACAGAGCAGCGACAGGCAGATGGCTTCCAGCACACTGGTCTTACCGCTGGCATTTTCCCCGTAGATAAAGTTGTTTCCCGGTTCAAAGGCCAGCTCTCGCAGCTTGTGATTGCGGAAGTTTATAACCGTCAGCCTTTTCAGCATCAACCGACGACGTTTTCTTTCACTGGCGCGATGACGTACAGACTGTCGCTGTCATCCGCGTCGCAAACTATTACCGGCCGCTCTTCACCGTTGCACTTCAGCAGGATGTGGCTTCCCCGACAATTGCGGGCCACCTCCCTGATGTTGTCAAAGCCGAACATCAGTTTGACACTTTCCCCGTCGATCTGGCAGCAAACTTCATCCCGCCAGTGACAGACGGTGACGGCATGCGACCTCAGCAGTATTGTTCCCGCTTCGGCATCGATTTCCGCTACCAGAATGGGAAATCCCTTATCGACTATCACTGCCATCCGCGACAGGGCGTCGCAAAATACCTGCCGTTCAATCCTGATAACCGTCCGGAAATTTTCCGGGATGTACCTTTTGATATCCGGCATTTTCCCTTCCAGCAGCCGGGAAACAATATTAAGCCGACACTCCTTCCCCTGCTCAATATTGAATGCCAGCGTGCTTTTGTGCCATGTCAGCACCACGTCGATATCACCGAGGGTTTCAATGGTTTTTTCGATCTCACCCATCACTCGGCCGGGAACTATGATCGAAAAATTGTCCTGACCGGTGGTTTCTTCCAGTAACTGGCAGCTGTAGGCAATCCGTGATGAACTGGTGGTGGTTAATGACAGCAGCGATCCCTCCTTTTTGATCATGATCCCGGTAAGGTGGGGACGGTTGCTGTCAGTCCCTTCACAGACAAAAATCGTCTGTTTTATCTGCCTGGCCAGTTTTGCTGCCGGGATCCGGCACTGATTGCCGCTGATCAGATGGGGGAAATCATGTATTTGCCCTTTTTCGGCCAGGGGAAGATCGATGTGCGACTTAACCTGCGGATCATCAGCCATAACCGACAGAAAGCTTTCGCTGCGGTCGGTGAAACAGTGCACTTCCTCGCCCGGCAACTGGCGGACAAAATCATACAGATACCGCTGGCTGACCAGGCAGCAGCCGTTTTTGACCACATCAGCCGCAATAGTTGCCTGTGCCGAGGTTTCCTGACCGCAGAAGGCAACCGACAGCTGGCTGTCGCTGGTTGACAGGTAAACGGTGTTCACCGGGGTATTGTCAATTATGTTCAGGGCGTTGCCCCTGCCGCTGTTCAACCGGTTGAAGATACTGAGAACATTGGCAAACGATGTTTTTCTGACGAAAAAATCCACGGCTGACAGTTCCTCCCTTGCCCGGCCGGCATGACCGTTTTGTCCAGAATAAAATTTTTATCGCTATGATCTATATTACGATCGTCTTGGTAATAGTAAGCCATGACGAAAATGGGGAAAACCCTGCTGGTGAGAGTGCCGGCGGAATTTGCCACCGGCAAAAATTGTGGAATGCTGCCGGGATGAACAGGGGTGCTTTCCCCAGTTTTCTCAGCGTCCAAGGTTATCCGCCGGTTATCCTCGGTTTTTTCCACAGTTTTTGCTCAGCTGTTATCGCTGGTTATTTTTTCCCGCACGGAGGTGACATAATTCTGAATTTCCTGATCGCTCGTCATCAGCTTACTGATTTTCTCATAGGAATGCATGACGGTGGAATGATCCTTGCCGCCAAACTTCTGTCCGATCTGGGGAAACGACAGGTCGCGGATCATTTCCCGACACAGGTACATGGCAATTTGCCTGGCCAGAACGGTGTTTTTGCTGCGGTTGCCACCGGCGAGATCTTCCGGTCTGAGCTTAAAATAATCAGCCACCTGTCTTATTATGGTTTCGCAGTTTACCAGCCTGGGCTTTTTTCCGATTACGGTGCTGAGCGCCGTTCCGGCTGAGGCCAGAGAAACCGGCTGACTGTTGAAAGAGCAGTACGCGATCAGCCGGGTGAGAGCTCCTTCCAGCTCGCGGACGTTGTCGGTTATATTGCTGGCGATATACTCGCAGACTTCAGGGGGAAGATCTATCCCCTCCCATTGGGCCTTGGCCGTGACAATGGCAATCCGGGTTTCCAGATCGGGAGGCTGGATATCCATGGTCAGTCCGCTGGCGAAGCGGGATACCAGGCGTTCCTCAATTTTCTCAATATCCTTGGGCGGCTTGTCGCTGGTCAGGATGATCTGCCGATTGGTCTGGTGCAGGGTGTTAAAGGTGTGAAAAAACTCTTCCTGGGTCTGGTTTTTTCCCGATAAAAACTGAATATCGTCGACGATCAGAACATCAACGTCGCGGTACCTGCTGCGGAAGGATATAATATCACGGTCGCGCAGGCAGTTGATAAAATCGTTGGTCATCTGTTCACAGGAGACATAGATGAGACGAAGGCCGGGAAAGCGGTGGCTGACGCGGTTGCCGATGGCGTGAAGGAGATGGGTTTTACCCAGTCCGACGTTGCCGTATATAAAAAGCGGATTATAGCTTTTGAACGGGGACTCAGCCACCGCCATTGCCGCCGAATAGGCGGCCCGGTTTGAATTGCCCACCACGAACGTTTCAAAGGTAAAACGTTCATTCAGGGATGTGGCCGGCTGCGTGGCCATCTGACCGTTGCCGGTCGTAACAGAGCCGAAGTTATGGTTGCGGGTGACGGTCAGCGGCTGTTCGTCATAGTTTGACGATTCGGCGGCCGGAAGATTGAGATTGATGACCTCAAACCTGATCATCTGCCGGCAGACAGTGGCGGCCAGGGCCTGGATAGCATCTCCGTAGTCATTGACAACCCGGGTTCTGGTAAAGTCGTTGGTCGCTCCCACTGTCAGTATTCCATCCGCCAGTGACAAGGGAATCAGAGGGGCAATCCAGGTGTTGTAGACCTGGGGAGGAAGACATTTTTCGGTCAGGGACATAATCTGGGACCAAATTCTGTCCACATCGTTTGCCGGGATGTCGGTCATGGTCAAAACCTTCCGTCTGCGGCACTGTTTTGCCGGTAGTGATGATTTTAGGAGCTGCAGTTTGTATTAACAATTTTTCCACAGTTGTTGAAAAACCCCTGCTCATACTGTGGAAAACTACGGTGATCAAGCTAAGGTTTTTTTGTCAAAAAAACAACAACCGCCAGATAATAACATATTGTGGCCATTCGAATGGACGTGTGGAAAAATTTGCGGATAAAGGGATTATAAAGCCGGACCAGCTGTTACCGCTTTCGGCTTGATTATTCCGGACCATTATTATAACATAACGTGAATGGAAAAACGTCGGGGCATTAAAGCTGCCGACGGCGGGAAATTTATACGGGGGACATTTTACTGATGCTGAAAAAGCCTTATCTGATGCTGGCGGGTCCGACAATGGTGCCGGAGCGGGTTAATGCTGCCATGAACCGGCAGATGATTAACCATCGGGGAGCGGCCTTTTCGGAGATGCTGGAGGATATACTTGCCAACCTGCGCTGGCTGCTGGCCACTGAACAAGATGTGCTAATCTATCCCTGTTCGGGCAGCGGGGCAATGGAGGCAGCTGTGGCCAATTTTGCAGCACCCGGCGACAAAGTGTTGTCCCTTAGCACCGGGGTGTTCGGCGACCGGTGGGCAGTGATGGCGGAGAAAGCCCAGGCCAGGGTGCTGAAGCTTGACAGCCGGTGGGGAGATGGGGTGGATCTGGCGGGATTGACGGCAGTGCTGGCCGGTAACCGTGACATCAAGATGGTGCTGACAACGCACAACGAGACATCGACTGCGGTGTTTACCCCGGTTGACCAGGTGGCAAAGATCGTCAGGGCAGAGGTGCCCGACGCGCTGGTCGCGGTGGATGCCGTCAGTTCCCTGGCTGCCTTGCCGGTGAAAATGGACGAATGGCAAGTTGACATAATTGCCGCCGGGTCGCAAAAAGCGCTGATGCTCCCGCCGGGGCTGGGTTTTTTGGCAGTGAGCGGGAGAGCCTGGCAGGCGTACGAGCACAACCCTTCGCCTAAATGGTACTGGGATGCCGGTCAGGTAAAAAAATCCCAGGCCAAGGGACAAACTCCCTATACGCCGGCGGTGGGACTGTTGTTCGGTCTGCAGGAGAGCCTGCGGATGATCCGTGAGGAGGGACTGGAAAACCGGTACTGCCGGCACCGCCTGCTGGGAAGAATGACCCGTGCTGCCTGCCGGGAACTCGGGTTGTCACTGCTGGCGGCAGCCGAATACGCCTCCGACTGTGTTACAGCCGTCGTCCCGCCGGACGGGGTTTCTGCCCGGCAAATCCAGAAGCTGCTCAGGGAGGATTACGGAATCACCACTGCTGGCGGCCAGAAAAGCCTGGAGGGGAAAATTTTCCGGATTGGCCATCTGGGCAACGTGGCCCCGACTGACATTCTGGTTACGGTCAGCTGCCTGGAAATGGTGCTGAAGCGGCTGGGTATGGAAGGTGTACTGGGCCGGGGAACGGCGGCGGGCCAGAAAATAATGCTGGAAGGTTTTGAACAATGAAAATTCTGGTGAGCGATCCGTTAAGTGAACAGGGGCTGGAAATTCTGCGGGCCAGCGGCTGGACGGTGGATGTCAGGACCAAACTGCCGGCTGACGGGCTGATCGCGATAATTGGCGACTACGACGGACTGGTCGTGCGGAGTGAAACCAAAGTGACCGCTGAGGTTATCGCTGCGGCCGGGCGGCTCAGGGTTATCGGCCGGGCCGGGGTCGGGGTGGACAATATTGACGTCGAGGCTGCGACCCAACGGGGGATTATCGTTCTCAACGCCCCTGACGGCAACACTATTGCCGCCACCGAACACACGGTGGCGCTGCTGCTGGCGATGGCCCGCAACGTTCCCCAGGCCTATATGTCGCTAAAGGAAGGCAGGTGGGAACGGGGTAAATTTGTCGGGACGGAAGTGAAAGGCAAGGTGCTGGGGGTGCTGGGACTGGGCAGAATTGGCACCGGGGTGGCCAGGCGGATGCTGGC
>JAOAFP010000067.1 GCA_026416215.1 Negativicutes bacterium
CGTCAGATCAGCCCCGAGCTGGAGGACGCCGGGCGACGTACACTGAAGGTGTTCAATGTCCGCGAACGGTTTTTCCACCTGGAATTTTTCCGCAACAAAAAAGACGGTCGGATCATCTCCCTCGAGGTAAACATGCGGCCGCCGGGCGGGCTGACGATGGATATGTTCAACTGGTCGTGCGACATCGACCTCTACCGGGAGTGGGCAAATCTGGTGGAATTTGACCGGATGGACAATCCGGACTATGAGCGTAAGTACTACGTGGCGTACATTGGCCGTAAAAATGGCAAAAGCTACGTTCACAACCACGATGAGATCATGCAGCGCTACGGCTGGGCCATTGTCCAGAATGAGCCGATCAGCGGGATTTTTCGCAACGCGATCGGAGACTACGCCTATCTGGCCCGGTCGGCGAACCACGACGAAGTCATGGAAATTATAAATTTTGTCCATGCTAAGTATTGACCGGCCGGCTGCCCGTGCAGGCGACGCTGGGTGAAAAAATAATCCGGAGGAGATTCAGCTTATGAACATTGAATATCACAAGTGGTACAGCCCCAATATCGGCCGTGACATGGAATTTAAGGTTTACGGTCATGCCGGCAAGCCGGTGGTGGTTTTTCCGTCGTCGGGCGGCAGTTTTTACGAGTATGAGGACTTTGGGATGATCGGGGCCTGCCGGCCGTTTATCGAGGACGGAAAAATCCAGGTGTTTACCGTGGCCAGCGTCGACAAAGAAGCCTGGCTGTCCAAGGAGCACTCCTTCCAACACCGGGGCTGGATGGCCAACAATTACGACCGCTATATCTGCAACGAGGTCACCCCTTATATCCGGGAGCGGACCGGTTATCACAAGTTCATGTCGACCGGCTGTAGTATGGGAGCGTATCACGCCCTGAACTTCTATCTCAGGCACCCGGATATCTTCGACCAGTGCGTAGCTCTGAGCGGCCTTTACGATCTGGGCTTTTCGGTTGGCGACTATATGGACGATAACGTTTACTACAATTCGCCGGTCCATTATCTTCCCAATCTGGAAGATCCCTGGTATCTGGACCAGTACCGCGAGGGCGACCTGATCATCTGTGCCGGACAGGGAGCCTGGGAGGCCGAAACGCTGGTCGACACCTATGCGATCCGTGATACGATCGAGAAAAAGGGTATTCCGGCCCGGATCGAGATCTGGGGGGATGATGTGGCTCACGATTGGCCGTGGTGGAAGATCCAGATGCCGTATTTTCTCAATTTGCTCGGCTATTGACCGGATGACCGGAAAACAGGAAACAGGGCACCCCCGCCCTGTTTTTTTTTGCCGGACGGCAGGATTTTCCGCAATGGCGGCGAAATCCCCGACATGGGTTATTGTGCGCTGCGGCGCCCAGAAAGTGAAAAAGTGGAGGGGAAGTATGGCTGACAGAAGTAAGCATATGAAAATCGCTTCTTCAGTGCAGGAAATTGAAAAAGCGGTCACCGAGTTCCGCAAGTTTCTCGTCGATAAGTGCCGGTGCACCAATGTGCGGACTGCGTTTAACGTCGAGGCGGCCTTGCGGGAGCTGATGCTTAATGCCGACGAACACGCCCACAGCCATGACAGCGGCCGGTCTATAACCGTCGATCTGGATTATGACGATGAGGAGATTGCCATTTCGGTCCAGGACGAAGGCAAGGGGTTCGACCTGGAAGCGGTGCTGAAGAGTGAGGAGACGGCCAGCGTCGACCGGATCCGGGGCCGGGGGCTGCTGATGCTGGTGCGGATTGGCTACCGGCTGACCCGAGAAGGCAACGTTACCAGAGCGGTTCTCGCCCGGTAGGGTAGTGGGCGCAGGGTGGTTTCACTGTCTGATTACTTATAAATTCAGGAGGGATACCGGCTATGGAAAAGATTGTTGAAGGCAGAACGATCAGTCTTAAGGTCAATGAAGACGTGGTAGCGACCAATCTATATAATTTAGTGGAGACAGCCAAGGCCTATGTCGAGTCCAGCGGAGAATTTGAACAGCTGGTTCTCGATATGAGTAACGTTGGGTTTGTCGACAGCAAGGGGATTACTTTTGTGGTCGGGCTGTACAAGATGGCTAATGCCCGTGGCAGCAAGTTCAAGGTGGTTAAACTGCGCCCGGAAATTCACGAACTGTTCACCCTGCTGAACCTCAATCAGTTGTTTTCAATCGAGAAGGTGTAGGCCGGAAGCGGGCGAAACGGTACTGTGAACGAAGAACAGGAACTGCTGCTGGAGTTTATTGATGAGGCCAGAACTCATCTCGGCAGTGTTGAAGAAAACCTGCTGAAAATCGAAAGCAGCGGGATGGACGAAGGGGCGATCAACAGCATATTCCGTTCCGTCCATACGATTAAGGGGACATCGGGTTTCTTCGGCCTGAAGAAGATGGTTGAGCTGGGTCACGGCCTGGAGAGTTTGTTCGGTGAGATCCGCAGTCACCGGCTGGAATACTCGCCGGAAATTGCTGAGCCGGTCCTGCAGGCGGTTGACTGCCTGCGGTCGATGCTGGACGACATCGGACAGGCTGAGAGGGTTGATATAACCGGGTTGATGGACGAGCTGGCCAGGATACAGGCGGCAGGACGGCCAGAGGGACGGGGACACGTTACGACCAGCCGCCCGGCCCAGCTGCCAGCAGAAGGCAAAGATATCCCCTGGTCGGCTGTAAACCCGGCGGTGATCGGCGAAATGATCAAATTTGGCCGCCGGGTGTTTTTGATTACGGTTCAGCCGCTGGGCGGGGCATCGGACAAGATGGTCAACCCACAGTTTTTTCAGCGTATCGCCGCCGTGGGGACAGTGATCGACGCCTGGGGGGATGTCGCCGGGTTTTGTGCCGAAGGAGCAGAGATGATCCGGCCGTTACGGTTTTTGTTCGGCAGTGTGCTGGAAAGCGATCTGCTGGAAATGGCTCTCGGTCTGGCCAATTGCCGGATTGAGGAAATACCGCCCGAAGAATTGCGCCGTCACAGCCCGAAAGCAGGAGAACTGCCGGCACTGACCGGTGAGCTGGCCGATGGACCGAAGCCTGCCGGCAGCGCCGCCGATGGTGCTGGTGACATCAGCTTCGGCGGTGAAGGCGGCCAACCGGCCGTCGTTGCTTGGTCGGCGGGGACGGCGGCTGACAATGGCGGTACCGTTGAACAGCAACCCGGCGATCAGTTGCCGCCTGGCAGGCCGGGTGATGTGGCTCCTCCGGCGATGAAAGTGGCGGCTGATGCCAGCCTGCGGGTCAAGGTCAGGCTGCTCAATGATCTGCTGAACATCTCCGGGGAGATGGTGCTGAACCGCAACCAGCTTTTGCGCTGTACCGATAGATACCGGCAGGAAGATATCCGGCTGGAAAGACTCATGCAAAAGCTGGACCGGATTGCCAGCAGCTGGCAGGAAAAGGTAATGGAAACCCGTATGCAGCCGGTGCGGGTTCTGTTCGAGCGGATACCTAGAATGGTTCGCGATCTGGCCAGGAAGCTGGGCAAGGAAGTGGAGATTGAAGTAGAGGGCCAGGATAACGAGGTTGACAAATCCCTGCTGGAGACGCTGTACGACCCGATGGTCCACATTGTCCGCAACAGCATGGATCACGGCATTGAAATGCCGGCGGAACGACTGAAGGCCGGCAAGGCAAAACGGGGAAAAATCAAACTGGCCGCCCAGTGCGAGGGCGGTTTTATAACGGTTGTGATCAGCGACGACGGACGGGGGATCGATCCGGCAAAGGTGGCGGCCAAGGCCAGGGACAATGGGCTGGTCAGCGAAAAACAGCTGGCAGCCATGAGCGACAGCGACATTTTCGGACTGATTTTTCTGCCCGGCTTTTCCACCGCGGCCGCGGTCTCAGATCTGTCCGGCCGTGGGGTTGGCATGGACGTGGTCAAAACCAACGTCGAAAAACGGGGAGGCAGTGTCGAGGTGGAAAGCGTGGTGGGGCAGGGCACTACCATCACTCTGATTTTGCCGCTGACACTGGCCATTCTGGTCGGCTTGCTGGTGAGGGTGGCCGGACGGGTGTTTGTTCTGCCGCAAAATGGTGTCCAGGAGATTCTTCGCACCGGCTGCCGGACGGCAACCACATCGGTACAGACTTTTGACGGCGGAGCCAGTGTGATCAGGTTGCGGGGCGAGCTGCTGCCGCTGGTCAGCCTAAGGCAGGCGCTAAACCTGCCGGCCGCCGCCGACGGGGAAGAGGCGGCAGTGATTGTCATGAAAATTGGCAGCAAAAATTTCGGCATCCTAGTTGATGAGGTGATCGACCGCGAGCAGGTAATGGTCAAGCAGTTGCCGATCTGGCTGCGCGACAACCCCTGCTACTTTGCAGTGACCATTCTCGACAGCGGCGAAGTGACGCTGATTCTCAATGCCCGCGGCCTGGCCCGGGCTGCCCGGATTAGCCTGTCAGTCCGCGACGGGAAGGAGGCCGGGCAGGCAATTGGCGGCCGGCACAGAGGGCGGTACCAGTTTCTCATGTTCCGGGGGGCGGGGTATGAGACCTTTGCGGTTGAACGGGAAATGGTGGCCCGGGTCGAGAGGGCAGCGGCTGCCGAGGTTGAGACGGTTGGCGATGTCGAGTATATCACCCGGCGCGGCCAGCTGATCCGGCTGGTCAGACTGCCGGAGATTATGGCGGTCAGCCGGCCTGCCGAGCCGCCGACGGACTTTTTTGTCGTGATCCTGCGGCGACAGGAGAATATTGGCATTGTCGCCGACAAAATCGAAGACGACGAGATAGAACAGGTCCGGATCTGCCCGGGGCTGACACCAGTGGACGGGGTGGTCGGGGCCGTGGAGGTGAACAAACGGCTGGCCTTGCTGCTGGACGTATCCCGGGTGGCCGATCTGGCGGTGCCGGACGCCGCCGATCAGGTTCCGGACGGGGAAATTGCGGCCCTGGTCGGAGATGACTACTATCGTCAGGTGCTGCTGAGCTACTGGAGCGATTGTCGGGGTAGGCTGCGGCTGGCTGGCAGCCTTGACGAACTGTCGGCCATACTGGCCGAACACCGGCCGCGGACGGTGCTGATCGACGAACGGGCGGTTGACAGCCCGCAGGCGGCTATAGACCGTCTGCCAAACGGATTCCCTTACGCTCTGCTGACCGATATCGGCCGGGATGGGCTGGTGGCTGGCGGTGAACGGATATGGCGCAATGATCGCCGGGCGATTTTTGCTTACTGCCGGCGCTGGGCCGGCTGAGGCCGGACATTAGACCGGGGGTATTAACCAGCTATGGCGGAAGGTGGCGGGCTGATGCAGCTGTTGACATTTGCCGTCAGGGGACGGTGGTATGTGGTGGATGCGGCCAGAGTACAGGAGGTACAGCGTCTAGAATCTTATACAGAGGTGCCGGCCGTTCATCCGGCGGTGGTCGGACTGATGAACCTGCGGGGGCAGATTGTCACTTTGCTCGATATTGGACGTCTGCTGACAAGGGCCGGCGACGCTGACGGATATCGCGAGTGCGTGATTTTCAAACGTCCGGACGAGGATGGCGATTTGCTGGCGATAACAGTGGATGCCACCGGTGAGGTGTGTCAGCTGGCCGGTGACAGCTGGCGGGAATTGCCGGAGGGAATGATGAAGGAAGAGGTGCAGTGGCTGGAAGCGGTGGTGGACATTAAGGGGCGGATCTGCCCGGTGCTGGCGGTGGAACGGCTGTTTGCCGGCCTGCCCTGAATAAGGGGCGGCTGGCATTGTTACATAAGGGATGGAGGAGATCTTTCCGTGAACGTTAAGTATAATACCAAACTGGTATCCGGCCTGACCCTGATGGTGGTGCTGGTGATCGTAATGGTGCTTGCCGGACAGTGGTCGATGATGAATATGGACGGCGATTTTAACCGGGTGGTCATGCATGACAACCAGATGATCGGGGCAATCGACGCCATGGACAATGCTCTGGACAGGGTGCGGTCGCAGTGGCAGCTGATGTTCATCCGGCTGGGTCGCGCTGATTTTTCGGCCACTGAAGCCGACAGCCTGCTCAACGCTGCCGACGATCGACTGTCCTTTCTGGAAAACAACTGGCACCGTCAGGAGGGGCGGGAGATATTTGCCACGGTCAGGGGCGATATTGCAGCCATGCGGGAAGTGGGGCGGAAAATTTCTGTCCTGGTCCGGGATAACAAACAGCGGCAGCTCGGTGAATACCTGACCGGGGAAGAGGTCAGCCGACTGGAAAGTCAGATAGACGAACACATAGATAAATTGCGGCGTTTGGCCGAAATCGAGGGAGAGGAAGACGTCGGACATTTTCTGGCCGTTCAGCAGCAGACCAGGGCTATGATTACCGGGTTCGGGGTCTTGGCGGTGGTGGTGGCGGCAATAACCGGCTGGTGGCTGACCCGGGCCTATCGTAGGCCACTGACGGCCATGCGGGAGATGATCGCCAAACTGGCCACCGGCGATTTCAACGTAAGCTATCAGCTAAAAAACCGCGATGAATTTGCCGAAATAGCTTCCGATCTGATGCGGGTTACCGCTGCCCAGCGCCTGGTGATAAGCGGCCTGAGCGACGTAGCCGGGCGGCTCAACAGCGCGGCCGGCCGGCTGCTGGAATCGGCTGAGAACACGGCGGCCGGGGCGGAGGAAATGGCGGCCAAGACTGGGATAGTCAACCAGTCGATCCGCGACATCAACGACTCGACCCAAAAGGCGGCGGCCTCGGCTGGGGAGACCGAGCGGAGCATCGCCTCGATTGCCACGGCGATTGAGGAAATATCGGCGGCAGTTCGCAATCTGGCGGCGGCAGCCGAACAGACATCGGTCAGTGTCCAGCAGTCCAACAAGAGCGTGGAAAGCACTTCCGGCAATATAATGAACGTGTCTTTGTCCAGTCGCCACGTCAGTGAACTGGTCAGCGGGGTGGTAAACTCGGTCAACGAGATGAACCTGTCGCTGCGGGAAGTGTCGGAAAACTGCGAAATGTCCACCCAGATTACCCGGGAGGCGGCAGAGAAGGCCCGTCAGACCGACGGCGAGATCCGGAAGCTGCATCAGCAGTCACAGGAGATCGGCACCATTGTCGACGTTATCCACGATATAGCTGATCAGACAAAAATGTTGGCCCTGAATGCAGCCATTGAGGCGGCAGGGGCAGGCGAATACGGCAAAGGGTTTGCCGTGGTGGCAAATGAAGTGAAGGAGCTGGCCCGTCAGACCGCTAATGCCACTACCGAGATCAGCCGGCAGATTCAGCTCATGCAGGACGGGATGGAGAAGGCGGTCAAGAGCGTTACCCACATTGGGGCGACCATCGTTGAAGTGGACGGGATTATGGGGTCGATCGCCGCGGCGGTTACCGAACAGTCGGCGACGATCGGGGCAATATCCCAGTCGGCGGCCAACGCCGGGGAACAGGTGAGCAGGATCGATCTCGAGATTGCCGGAGTGGCGGAGATGGCCAGCAATGTAGCCCGGGTAACCAATGAAGCCAGCCGCGGAGTTAAGGAAATTGCCCGCTCAACCTCGGAAATGGCGCTGATTGCCCGCGATGTCGCCCATAACACCGAGGTGGCTTCGGGCAGTATGCGGGAGATCAACAGCGTTTCCCAGCACATTGCCGGCAGCGTCGGGGAAATTCAGCGCAATGTACAGGACATGA
>JAOAFP010000068.1 GCA_026416215.1 Negativicutes bacterium
AGAGACAGGTGTAGACCGGCTCGGTCGGCTCTTCGCCGGCCCGCCGCCCCTTGCGGTTCTGGACCTCGGCGTCAAACTCCTGAATATGCCCGCTGTCCGGCAACATTATGCCGCAAAGTTCACGGGTGGCGGCAGTGGCGTAAACCGGGCCACGAAATCCCTCCTTGACCAGACGGGGGATCAGCCCCGAATGGTCGATATGAGCATGTGACAACAGCAGGCCGTTCAGCTCGGCCGGGTTAAAAATGAACGGGCTGCGGTTAAGTGCCCGAATCTGTTTGCTGCCCTGAAACAACCCGCAGTCAATGAGAAATTTGCGGCCGTTGGCCTCGAGCAGGTAGCAGGATCCGGTCACCATTTTGGCTGCTCCGAGAAAATGCAGTTTCACAGTTCAACCTCCCCCGGTTACTTCCGTCCGACAAACCGGACTTCCGGCACCAGCTCAACCCCGGTCTGTCGCCTGACCACCGTCTGTATGATATCAATCAGTCGCAGGACATCGCCGGCCGTCGCCCCGCCTGCGTTGACAATGAACCCGGCATGCTTCACCGAAACCATCGCCCCGCCACACCGCCGCCCTTTCAGCCCGCACTGTTCAATCAGGGTCCCGGCGTAGTAACCGGGCGGCCTCTTGAACACGCTGCCGGCACTGGGCATGTCCAACGGTTGCCTGCTCTGCCGGCGGGATGTGTAGTCGGCCATCCGCCGGTATATTGCCCTGGCACTGTCGTCAGTCAGCCTTAGTACCACCGAAGCCACCACCAGATCGTCGGACTGAAACGAGCTGCCGCGGTACCACCAACGCAGTTCCCGGTCACACCGGACAGCGATGCTGCCGTCCGTCCCGACAACCGTGGCCTCGTCCACCACGCTGGCCATTTCCCCGCCGTAGGCCCCGGCATTCATGTAAACCGAGCCGCCGATCGTCCCCGGTATCCCCACGGCAAATTCCAGTCCGGCCAGCCCCCGGTCGGCACAGTATGCCGCCACGTCCTTCAGCAGGACGCCGGCGGTCGCCACCACCCGGCCGTCCGGCCGGACAGCCACCGTAGCCAGATTGTCACCACAATGCACAACCACCCCGGCAATCCCGCGATCACTGACCAGCAGGTTGGACCCGTTGCCAATGACCATAAAAGGCAGTTCATTATCGTGAGCCAGCCGGCGCAGCCTGGCCAGCTGGACGATGCTGGTCGGCCGGCACAGTAAATCAGCCGGTCCGCCGATTTTGAAGGTGGTATAGTCGGCCAGCCGCGCCCCCGGTAACACATTGCCCGCCCCGCAGATAGCCGCCGCCGCCGCGGCAAGCCGGTCGGCGCCGCTCATGACCTAGATGCCACCGGCAGCTTTTTTCGGTAGTAGTCCTGCATGGTTAACGCGTCCTCAGTCTGACTGCCATCCGACTCGCAGATTATCCTCGCCGATATTCCGGATTCCAGCAGGGCATCGATCATCGGTTCAAACGGCGGCCCCAGCCCCTCGCCAAACCGCCCGTGCCGCTTCTCCCCGGCCGCGGTGTACTCCAGCTGGCTGAAATGGATGTGCAGGCCGGCCACCTGACTGGGGAGCAGCTGCTCGCCGATAGTTGCCAGAACCCGGCGAAAACTGTCAATATCGCCGAATCCGCCGTTGGTCACGGCATGCATATGGCCAAAGTCTATTCCCGGCAACAGCAGCGGCGACAGCCGGCAAAAGGCAATGATCTCATCCAGGCTGCCCAGCTGGTTGATCTTACCGTGGCTCTCCGGCACAAGGGCGATTCCTTTGAGCAAATCCTCCTGTTCGGCCAATGCAAGCACCTCCTCCATCCGCCGCAGTGCCACCGCCAGGGCCTGTTTGCGGTCCTGCCTGCCCACGCCGCCGATGTGAAACACCACCCGGTCGGCGGTAAGCCAGCTGGCTGCCCGCAGCGACTTTAAGAAGTGCCCAGCCGTGTTGGCTGCCGTCTGCCGGTCGGCGGTGGCCAGGCTTATATAGTAGGGAGCGTGCACACTAGTACTGATCGAGCATTCGCGGCACTGCCGGCCGATCTTTTCAGCCGTGGCCTGTCCGATGTTTACACCCTTGCTCAGCTGATATTCATAAGCCTGCAGCCCTATTTGCCGCAGATAGGCCGGCATCTCCAGCGACCGTTTATAGCCGAGCTGGTAAAACACATCAGGGTTGCCGGCCGGGCCGAATTGCAAATGTACGGTCAAATCATCCGCCCGCCAATCGTTGTCTGATTTTGCCTGATCGCTTCGTACACCACCACCGCCACAGCGTTGGACAGGTTCAACGAACGGGCGGCGGGGTTGTCGATCATTGGTATGCGCAGGGTCCTGTCAGGATTTGCGGTCAAGATCCCCTCCGGCAGACCGGAGGTTTCCCGGCCGAAGACAAAAAAATCGCCCGGACGCAGATCTACTGAGGTATATAATCTGGCGCTCCGGGTGGTAATGTACCAGAATCGGCCGCCGCCGTGCCGTTGCTGCAGGGCGGTCAGCGACGGATATAGGTAAACGGTGAGCAAATGCCAGTAATCAAGTCCAGCCCGCCGCAGCCGGCTGTCTTCCAGACTGAACCCCAGCGGTTCAATCAGGTGCAGCACGCAGTCAGCAGCCGCACATAGCCGGGCTACGTTGCCGGTGTTCCCGGGTATTTCCGGTTCGTACAAGACGACGTTGAATGTCACTGGTCGCCGGGCCCGGCCAGACCCTCCCGGCTTTGGTTCGGGATGGTCGGCTTATTTCCCCTCAATAATCATCACCGCAATATCGTCGCTGGCCTCGTCGTTTTCCGGGTTGCCAAACAGCTTGCGGGCAATGGCAAAGAAGTTGTCCGGTTCTCCGGCCAGAAGGTGGACGTACTGGCTGACAAACCCGGCCAGTTCCTCGTACGTCTGATAACGGTTGCCCACCATGGTCATCCGTTCCTCAACCAGACCGTCGGTATAGGTCATAAGCCGGTCACCGGCAGCGAACGGCATGGTTACATCGCGGTAAAAGGCCTCGTCAAACATGCCGACGGCAAAGCCGTCCTGCTGAACAATTGAGGCTTTACCCTGCTGGGCGCTGTAAAGAATCGGATAGGGATGTCCGGCATTGGCGAACGTCATCTCCCCGTCCCGGATTATCCCGAGAAAAGCGGTGAAGTAATAATCACCCATCGACATCGGATAGAACACCTGATTCATATGCCCAATCATCTCCGACGGCTTTTCCATTGTCCGCACGCAGTTTTCAAACTCAACCTTGATCATACTGGACAACATGGCCGAAGCCACCCCGTGACCGGCCACGTCGGCAATCAAAAAACAGACATCACCGTTGGCGCGGCTCACGCAGTCGTAGAAGTCACCGCCGATCTGGTTGCAGGGCATATAACAGCCGTACATCAGTGCCCGGTCGAACGATTTGAACGGTTTCATCAGCTGTTGCTGAAACAGCCGGGCCAGCAGCATTTCCAGGCTCATCTGCTCGTTAAACTTGACGATGCTGCGCTTGTTCTCGTAACTTTCCAGATGATAGCGCACTTTCATCGGCAGGATTACCTTCATCTGCTGAGGGGTAAGCGGTTTGGTGAAGTAGTCGCAGGCTCCGAGGGTGAAGGCCCGGGCTAGGGCGTCAAAACTGTCCATGGCCGAAAACACTATAACCGGGATGTCCCTGTGTATATCTGACTCCCTTAATGCCTCCAGCACCTCAAACCCGTCCTTGTTGGGCATCATCAGATCGAGAATCAGCAGATCTACCGGGCGGTCGTTCATGATTTCCAGACACCCCACCCCGTCCTCAGCCTCGAGAAACTCGATGTCCGGCATGTCCTTCAGCACTGATTTGACAAGCTTTCGGTTAATCGGGGTGTCGTCGGTCACCAGCACACTGTATTTCATAGCCACTTCTCCATCATTTTTTTCGGTTGTTCAGCCAGCCTCAGTCGTAATACTGTACGACCAGCCTGCGGTTTTCAGCGATCTTCGCCGCCAGCACCGGATGTTCAGCCGCCACCGTTGCCAGATCGCCGGCTATCGCCGCCTTCTCCAATTTCGCCGCCAGCTCGTAAACTTCCTGCATCTGCAGATTGCCGGACGAACCCTTGACATTGTGCAGCAGGGCTTTCAGCTGGGCAGCATCGCCGGCGTCGACCGCCGGACCAATTTGGTCAAGTACGGTTTTGACTTCGCGAAAATAGTCATCAAATATTTCCTTCATGTCATCAGGGTCAAGCCCCATCTCCTCAACCACCTGCCTTGGATCATAACTCATGGCATTCCTCCTCACATCTTTTGTCGGCATTGCTATTCTTCAACCAGCAGCTGATAATTCCCTTCACCACCAGGGCTGGACCGGACTCACCGGCCAGCCGCCCGCCCCACGGTCAGATGCGGTTGACGAACATCCCCTGCAGCGATGGCGGATACCCGCCACCGTCGCGTTCTGACGGTTCCCGCCTGCCCATCTCCCGTCAGGAGCGCAGGCCGTCAGGCTCAAAGCCATTAGCAGTTTGCACCTGACACACCGGTCACCGCCCACCAGCAGGCAGTCTGGACAGTAAGCCGACCGCCACCGCCGGCAGTGCCACCTTCGCTGCCGGCACCGCCAGCCGATGCCAGGTCGTCAGCCGACGGCAATCAGTTCGACCGTCACGCTGCCGCCGGACAATCCAGCCCTTACCGTTATCCGCTGCAGGCGGTGATGCAAGTACAAACCCAGTTCCCGGCCGCTTACCACCAGCGGTGGCGCAATCGAAAAATGCCAGGGACTGCCGGCCAGTATGGTTTTGACCGAACCGGCAATTATGTTGGTAATCTCGGCCATTCCGTCAGCCAGTTCCTCTGGCCGTTCCGGCTGATCGCCAGCCATCAGCCGGACCAGGCCGGTCAAGGTTTTTCTGTCGATCGTAACCATGAGCAGCAGGGCTTTGCCCCCGGACAGAAACATCATCCCCACAACTGTTTCCAGGTCGGATGCCGCCCGATCACCATCATTGCCGAAATCAGGCGCCTCCCCTAACATCGCCTGAGCCCACTCGCTCACTGCCCGGCGGATCGCCCCGGCGACTTTCCCATATTCCCTGTCAGTTACCATAATATTCCTCCGGTCCGGACTCAATCAGACCACTCCCCGTCACCCAAACCGATTGTGTCGCTGATCTTCTGCAACAGTTCCTCTACCACGAACGGCTTGACCAGATAGTTGTTGGCTCCTTCCTCGATTGCCCGGACGATGTTGTGCCTTTCTCCCTCGGTAGTAACCATCATCACCGGGATTCCGGCCCATCGCGGATCGGCCCGCATCGCCCTGAGGACCTCCAGGCCGCTCATTCCCGGCATATTCCAGTCGAGCAGCACCAGGCCAATATCGTCGCGTCCGGCTAAAATAGCCAGAGCCTGTTCACCGCTGTCAGCCTCCAGGCAGTCAAACTGCAAAACCTCCAGTGCCCCGCGGATTATCTTGCGGACTATCGCCGAATCGTCGACTGACAGGACATGCATGAACTGTTCTCCTTCAGGACATAATAAATATCGTCTCCGATTTTACGCTGTGAAAAACAACTGTTTTCCGGCATCATCTCCGCATTGCCCAGAAACAGGATTCCACCGGGATTCATCTGCCTGGCGGTTTTTTCCACCACCGCCGTTTTTACTTCATCGGCAAAATATATCAGGATGTTGCGGAGAAAAATTGCATCAAAAAGTCCCAGATCTGATGCCTCGTCGATCAGGTTGCAGCGGTAAAAGTCCACCCGCCGGCGGATGGCGTCAGCCAGCTGCCATACCCGGCCCTGCTGGCTGAAATAACGGTTGCGATAATCATCGGGCAGCCCCCGCCCCATCGCAATGGCCTCGTATCGTCCCTGCCGGGCGATACCGAGCGCTGCACCGGATATATCGCTGGCGATGATCGTGAACCTTTCCGCCCACTCCGATCGCCGGCCGGCACGGGAAAAATAGTCGTCGATAAGCATCGCGATCGAGTACGGTTCCTGTCCGGTCGAACAGGCCGCACTCCAGATCCGCACCACCGTGCGACTGCCGGCCGCCAGCTCGTCCTGCCAGCGCGGCAGCAGCAACCGCTCCATCACCCGCCACGGCGACATCTCCCGGAACCACTGGGTTTCGTGGGTTACCACCGCATTTATTATCTTGTCGGCCAGTTCCGGATACCGCCCTGAATCGACGCAACGGTAAAGCTCGTCAAAATCGGCACAGCGGTAGTCGACCAGCAGCCGGGCCAGCCTGGTTTCCAGCAGGTAGGCCCGTTCATCCTCAATCACCAGCCCGGCATTATCCCTGATAAACCGCTGCATTTTGCCGAGGGCGGAACTGCTAATCGTCTTTACCATCAGACGTAAACTTCACTGCCGCCCACAATTTCCGCCAGTCTCGGCCCAATACACCCCAGCGGCAGCATTTCGTTGATCAGCCCGGCCTCGGCCGCACTGCGCGGCATACCGAATATCACCGACGTCTCCTCATCCTGGGCAATTGCGTAACACACGCACTGCTGTTTGATCCGCCGCAAACCGGCTGTACCGTCCTGGCCCATGCCGGTCAGAATCAGGGCAATCACCCGCTGGCCGGAATAGGCATCAGCCACCGAATCGAACAGCACATCGGCCGCCGGCCGCACCCCGTTGACATAATCATCCTCCGTCAGCTCGAGAAGCCGGCTGCTGCCCAGTGTTTTCACCCTCAGGTGCCAACCGCCGGGAGCAATTACCACCAGCCCTTCGCTGACCGGCATATTGGCCGCCGCCTCCACCACCGTCCTCCCGGTCCGGACTGCCAAGCCTTCTGCCAGCGGTTTAGTGAATTCCGGCGGCATGTGCTGGACAATCAGAATCGGATTCACCACCCTGCCCGACAGGGACTGCAACAGTGACTCCAATGCCGCCGGGCCGCCGGTGGATGCGGCGATCACGATCGGCACCCGGCTGGACATGTATACCCTGCGTTGCTGCTGGCTGTCGCCACTAAGAACCGGCGCCGGTCCGCCGCCAACGGCGATCCTTTTACGGAGAATATCGGCAAAAAGCTTGCCTAGTCGCTCCCTCAGCAGGGCCGTGTTCAGTCGGACGTTGTCGCCGCTGGGCTTGACAATAAAATCCATCGCCCCGTTCTGCAGGCTCTTCAGCACCCATTCGGCGTTGTTCCGGCCGCCGCTGGATATCATTATCACCGGCAGATCCGGCCGTTGCCGGCGAATGGCGGCCAGCACCTCGATCCCGTTGATATCGGGCAAGAAAATATCCAGCAATACGATATCAACCTCGGCAGCGGCAACTTTTTCCAGCCCCGACTGGCCATCGGCCGCTGTACCGATCACGGTGGCCAGACCTGTTCCCGTTACTGTTTCGCACAGCACCCGGCGGTAAATCACACTATCGTCAATGATCACTACCCGCAGTTTGATCATGTCTTAGCGTCAAATCCGGAAGCTTCTCATAATGCCCTTCAACTCCTCGGCCAGGTCGGCCAACAGGCGGGCAGCCTCAATCGTCTCGGTCGCCCGCTGGGCGTTGACCGACATCACATCATTCATGTCCTGTACATCTGTCTCTTATACACATCT
>JAOAFP010000069.1:0-3955 GCA_026416215.1 Negativicutes bacterium
CGCTCGTCGGCAGCGTCAGATGTGTATAAGAGACAGCGCAGGCCCACCGCGACCTGATGGTGCGGGTGGCCGGCTTTACCCAGTACTGGGTGGAGCTGAGCAAGCCGATACAGGACGAAGTGATCGCCCGGACTCAATATGAAGAGGTGTGACCGATGACAGCCGTTCACGGTGACTGCAGATATTTTCTGGCAACCGACGTGGCCAAAGGCCAGTGTCTGCGCAACCAGATCCCGGTCGGGTGGGATGAGCCGGCCTGCCCGGACGGCCAGCCGGCGGCCAAATGCAAATTCTGCGGGAATTTTTCCCACGACCGCTGTACTGCGGTTGACGGCGGCTTTTGGGCCTACGCCGATATGCGGGCGGACAATTGCCCTGATTACCGGCCGGAAGATCCGGCCGGCTGAGGTGGGGCACGGGACCGGCGATGGCTGATCCTGCCCCGGCGGACGGCCGCTACGGATACATCTTCTCCATCCAGCCGTTTTCGGTTCACGACGGGCCGGGTTGCCGGACGGTGCTGTTTTTCAAAGGCTGCCCGCTCAGCTGCCGCTGGTGTGCCAATCCGGAAGGGCTGGTCTGGTGGCCGCAGCCCCTTTATTACCGCAGCCGCTGTCACGACTGCCGCAGTTGCGAACAGGCCTGCCGGCAGCGGGCGATTGCCTGGCGGGACGGCCAGATCCACGTCCGGAACCAGCTGTGCCGGAGCTGTCAGGACATGGCCTGTGTGAAGGCCTGCCAGGCCGGGGCGATGGAGGTTTGCGGCCGGGCATACACGGTTGAGGAAATCGGCGAGATACTGAACCGTGACCGCAAGTACTGGGATGACGAAGGAGGGGTGACCTTCAGCGGCGGCGAGCCGCTGCACCAGGCTGCCTTTGTTGCCCGGCTGGGGCAGTGGTGCGCCGGGCAGTTCATTCACACCGCCATTGAGACCTCGGCCCACGCCGACGGTGATCAGTTTATGGCGGCGATGGAATACATTGATTTTGCCTTCATCGATCTGAAACTGATGGACAGCGGGCGCCATCAGCTCTACTGCGGCGAAGACAACCTGCCGGTGCTGGCCAACATCGCCCGTCTGGCCGCCAGCAGCTGGCCGGGACGGCTGGTAATCCGCCTGCCGTTGGTCGGCGGGGTCAATGACGACGAGGAGAATATCGAAGCCACTGTTCAGTTCATGCAGGCCTGCCAGCTGACCGAGATCAACCTGTTGCCCTACCACCGGCTGGGAGCGGGGAAATGGCTGCAGTGCGGGCGGAGCGAGCGGCCGGAAGGATTTTACACCGTTGATCGCGAAACAACCGCCAGGATTTCCGCCCGGTTTGCCGCGGCCGGCATCAGGTGCTACGCTGGCGCCGACACTCCGTTCTAAGGGCGGCGGTGGTCCGGATTATACCGGAAAGCTTCTGCAAGGAAGTGCAGACTAAATAAAAATTTAAGGGAGGCAGATTATGAAAAACGAGCTGGTGGTTTACCACTGTCCACGGTGCGGGTTCACCCTCGACGTGATATCGGCCGGCAAGGCCGGGCTGAGCTGCAGCGGTGAATCGTTCGCCAAGACCTGCGAGGGCGTTCACCATGACCTCAGGTGCTGCGGGCAAAAGATGGAGATGCTGAAGGCCAACACGGTCGAGGCTTCTACCGAGAAGCACATCCCGGTGATCACGAAGCGCGACGGCGATAGGATAACCGTCCAGGTTGGATCGGTGGAACACCCGATGACCGCCGAGCACAAAATCGACTGGGTGGCAGTGGTCTGCTGCAACCGTGTCCAGCGGGCAGCCCTGGCGGCCGGTGACAAACCGGTGGCCGAGTTTTGCGTCTGCTGCGGTAACGGTGAGCTGGCCGTCTACGCCTTCTGCAACCTGCACGGGCTGTGGCGGGCATGATTTTCAGCCTGTGCCGATCTGCTTGCAGCAGGAAGCGGAATCTGATACAACGGCGACGTACGTGTACCTGTGTACCCACGTATGACCCGGGCGAGGCGAGACCAGCACTCCGGTGAACGCCGGGTCTGTCTTTATGGGGGTACGTTATTGTTCCGGGTTGCCAATGGCGGATGCATTACACAAAAATATAAAGGAGGGGAGATTCTGTTATGAGGAAATTGTCTGTTTCGTTGCTGTTGGCCATCGTGGTGCTTATGGTAAGCGGCCTAGTGTCGGCGGGGGATCTGGGGCCTGGCGACAAAATAACTGGCGGCTCAACAACTGTGACAAAACCTATTATCACAGAATATTTTGGCATATTCAACGACGGGTCGGCCGACAACTTTCACGCCGCCCTCAACCTCAACCCGCCGTATCAGAAATGGGACATCACCTATATTGCCTTTGTTCACACCTACTATCAAAACGGCTACTGGGTGGTGGATTATGAAAATGCCCGTGGCGGCGGCAGTCCGGCCGCCGGCGACACCGACCGGGATCGGATTGCCCAGCTGAAACAGGCGGCGCTGGCCGTCAACCCGAACATGAAATTTATCGTTTCGCTGGGCTGGGGGCGGAGCGACTTTTCCAACGGGGCAAAAAATCCGGTTCAGTTTGCCCAGTCGGTATGCAGGATTATCCAGGACAACGGGCTTGACGGTTTTGACATCGACTATGAGTCCGACTACGTTTCCCAGTCCCAGTTCATCGGCGTGATGCAGGAACTGCGCAGGCAGCTGGACGCCCTGGGAGCACAGATGGGCAAACACCTTTACCTGTCGATAACTCCGGCCACAACTGGCGGCTTCGATGTTGACACCATCAACAGCTGCGTGGACATTGTCCAGATGCAGTCCTACGACGCCGGGAATGATGCCTACTTTGCTCCCAGCAATGTCCTGAACCTGAAAAATGCCAAAGGCGAGGGAATCATACGCTCCCGGATACTGTTCGGCCGGGATATCGAAAACAACGACACCCTGTCCTCAGGCCGCTACGGGATAAGCAACATTCCCCAGTACGTGCTCCAGAACGGCCTGGGCGGGCTGATGGGCTGGCGGGTCAACGCCGGCAACCAGATGAGAAATGGTTTCCAGGGGGTAATCATGTTGGGGAACGCCTTCAACTGAGGGCGCGAAACGTTTCAGGTCAAGGCCGGCTGCAGCCACTTCCGTGTCCGGAAGTGGCTGTGCTGTTTTATGGAGGAATTGCCAGCCGGTTCAGCGAATAACCCACCGGACGGTTCGTGTTGCGGGTGAGCGGACGGGCACACAGTCACCAACAGGCCGGATGGAGATGCTTATGAACGGGCAGGGAATAATAAGTTTACTGGAAAAGTACCGGTCAGTAATTGCCGGGGAGGACTTCGAAAAAATCGTCGGTTGGCTGGAAAGCCGGCCGGACAGGGCTCAGGCCGGGGAGGAAACCGGCGAATTCTGGCGGGATATGGCGGTGATGACCCAAATTTTCGACAATGTCCAGGTGGGGATTATGCTGGTGGACGCCGACAGCAAGGAGATTCTCGGGATTAACCCCCAAGCCCTGGACATGTTTGGCAGCAGCCGGGACAATGTAATCGGTCACGTCTGTCACCGCTATCTTTGTCCGGCCGAGCGGGGGCGCTGTCCGGTCACCGACCTGGGACAGACTATCGACCGGGCGGAGCGGATGTTGCTCCGTTGCGACGGCAATCCGGTGCCAATCCTGAAAACGGTGGTGCCGCTGGAAGTGGCCGGCCGGAGGGTGCTGCTGGAAAGCTTCATGGACTTAAGCGAGCAAAAAAGGGATAAAATCGCCCTGCAGGCCGCCCGCGAGGCGGCGGAGGCAGCCGACCGGGCCAAAAGCCGGTTTCTTGCCAACATGAGCCACGAAATCCGTACCCCTCTCAACCCGATCATCGGTATGACCGAACTGCTGCTTGATACCCCGTTGTCGCCTGAACAGCGGGAGATGCTGCTGGCGGTGGCCGAGGCCGGGCGGTCGCTGATGACTATAATCAATGACATCCTCGACTTCTCCAAGAT
>JAOAFP010000069.1:3965-7428 GCA_026416215.1 Negativicutes bacterium
TCAGATGTGTATAAGAGACAGCTCCAAGATCGAGGCCGGAATGCTGAATATAGAAAAGATCAGCTTTTCGCCGGTCAGCCTGCTGGAAAATGCGGTGGACATCGTGAAAAGCAGGGCGCAGGAGAAAAGCAACGCCCTGATCATCTACATCGATCCCAGTACCCCGGCGGTGGGGTGGGGAGATCCGGTGCGAATAAGGCAGGTGGTGCTGAATTTCCTCACCAATGCGGTCAAATTTACCGAAAACGGTGAAATAGTCCTGCGGGCCATCCCCTCTGTCGACGGCAACCACCGGACGGTGCTGCGGGTGGAAGTACAGGACACCGGCATTGGTATTCCGCCGGAGGCCCAGGGGAAACTGTTCCGGCCGTTCAGTCAGGCCGATGACTCTACCACCCGCAAATTTGGCGGGACCGGCCTGGGGCTGTCGATTTCCCGCCAGCTGGTGGAGCTGATGGGCGGGGAGATCGGTTTTCAGAGCCAGCCAGGCCGGGGGTCGCTGTTTTGGTTCACCGTGCCGATCGGTGATTTTGCCGGTGTGGCTGATAGCCAGGGGTTGCCACGCCTGAGCGGGTTGCGGGTGCTGATCGTGGACAGCGGCAGGCTGTTTTTGGAGGTAATGACCAATTATCTGGCGGCCTGGGGAATTGACTGCGAAACGGCGTCTGACGTGATGGAGGGGTGGGCGCGGCTGGAAGACGCGGACCGGCGGTCGTTGCCCTTTGATATTGTGTTTGTCGACGAACGTCTCGCCTGTACCGGCGGCGATCCTCTGATCGACCGGCTGCGTGACGACAGTCGTTACCGTCACCTCCGGATTGTCCGGATGAGACGAAATGACGGGAGTGAATCCGCCCCCGCGAACGACCGGGCCGATTTCACTCTGGTCAAGCCGGTTAAACAGTCGCAGCTGTTCGATATATTTGCTCATACCGTCGGTGTGGACGAAAAACTCACCGAATACGTGACCGGTCTGCGGCATCGTTCGGCTGCCCCGGTCGAAGACAGCGGGATGGGTGATGGAAAATCCGGGCCGGATCAGGGCCGGGAAGCCGCTTCTGAACCGCCGTCAGCCATCGGTAGTCAGACGGGCAGGATCCTGTTGGTGGAAGATAACCTGGCCAACCAGAAACTGGCAGCACTAATCCTGAAAAAATTGGGCATGGAGGTTGACGTGGCGGAAAACGGGCGGATTGCCTGGCAGAAGCTTGACGCCGGCCACGGTTACCACTTGGTGCTGATGGACTGCCAGATGCCGGAGTGGGACGGATTCACCGCCACCCGGGAAATCAGGCGTCGGGAACGGGAGAACGGGTGGCCGGCAGTGCCGGTCATAGCCATGACTGCCAATGCGATGGAAGGTGACCGTGAACAATGTTTGGCAGCTGGGATGGACGACTACATCACCAAGCCGATCGAACCGTCAAAACTTTGTGATCTGCTGGGCAGGTGGCTGTCCGGCCGGGACGCCGGCGGCAGACTGACGGCAAAAGAGAGCCATGGCCGGCCGGACTGAGGGAGGCCGGCCGGTGTGAAGGTTATGAAGATTCCTACAGGCAGTCCGGGTGGAGGAAGATGAAAAAATCAGTTTTGGGCAGACATAAACGCGAGCTGGTCATCGGCGGGGCGCTGGCTGTTATCTGCGCCTCGGTTTTTATTTACCGGCTGGCCGATCGTCCGGGAGTTTTCACGCCGGTGGTCAGGGATGTGGCTGTGGCTGTTGCCGGCACGGCGGAAAAAACCGGGGAGTATCCGGCCGCCGGCACGGTGAGGGCGGCGGTCAGCAGCCAGGTGGCCGCCCAGGTTATGGCAAAAATTTCTGCCATTTACGTCAAACCGGGCGACCGGGTAAATGCCGGTCAGGTACTGGCCAACCTGGACGCGGTGGCTAGCAGTCGCCAGGCTCAGGCGGCCGTCAGTTCCAGCCAGGCGGCCGGCCGGGCGGTGGAGGCGGCGGCCGAGCGGCTGCGGCTGGCCGAGCTTACCCTGACCCGCTACCAGGCCCTTCTGGCCCAGAACGCCATTGCCCGTCAGGAATACGACCGGGTTTTGAGTGAGCGGGACGTGGCCAGGGCCGAGTACGAACAGGCGGTACAAAACAGTGCGGCGGCCGGGGCGGCGGCCGGGGCGGCTGAAGCCAACGCCGCCTTTTACACGATCAGGTCGCCGGTGACCGGGCTGGTTACCGACAAGCAGTGCAACACCGGCGACATGACTGTGCCGGGCCGGACCATGTTTGTGGTCGATGCCGACGGCCTCCGCCGGGTGGAGATAAATGTGGGCGAGGATCAGCAGGGCAGGATCAATGTGGGCGATACAGTAAGGGTGCTGGCTGACGACTCCCGGCCGTCGGTAATGGCCAGGGTAAGCGAAATCAACCGCCAGGTTGACCCGGGCAGCCGCACGTTTGTCGTCAGGGCAGACCTGCCGGACGACGCCGGGCTGGTCAGCGGCCAGTACGTCAAGGTCATGGTGCCAACTGGCCGGCGGCAGACCGTGGTGGTGGTGCCGGATGCAGCCATCGTCCGCCGGGGCGAACTTACCGGGGTTTTTGTAGTTGGCGCCGGCAATACGGTGGTCTGGCGGATTGTCAAAACCGGCGACCAGCTGGGAGACAACCGGGAAATTCTCTCCGGCCTGACGGCCGGGGAGGAAGTGGCGGTCAGCAATTTGGATCAACTTAGCGACGGGGTGCGGATCGGCAGATGAGCCGGCAGAAACTGGGTACGGCCGGCCGGCTGGCCGCAGCCTTCATCAATGCCAGATTAACCCCGGTGCTGATGGTTATTGCTCTGGCGGCGGGACTTTTTGCCATTGCCGTCACTCCCCGTGAGGAAGAGCCGCAAATCATCGTGCCGATGGTGGATATTTTCGTCACCATGCCGGGGGCGGATCCGGCCGAGGTGGAAAAACAGGTCACTGAGCCGATGGAAAAATTGCTGGCCGAAATTAGCGGGGTGGAATACATTTACTCCCAGGCAATGCCCGGGCAAAACCTTAGCATTGTCCGGTTCAGGGTGGGCGAAAACGCCGAAGCCAGCCTGACCAAACTGTACACCAGGCTTATGGCCAGCTATGACCGGATTCCGCCCGGGGTCAGCCAGCCGATGATCAAGCTGCGTTCGATCGACGACGTGCCGGTGTTGGCCCTCACCCTGTGGAGCCAGGGTGGCCGATGGACGTCGGACGATCTGCGCCGGCAGGCGGTGGAAATTGCCGAGATAATCAAACGCGACCCGGATGTGGCCGAAGTGAGGATTACCGGCGGTCAGCCCCGGGAGTTCAGGGTGGATATCGACCCCGCCCGTCTGTCGGCCCACAACCTTACCCTTGACCAACTGCGGCAGGCGTTGGCGGCCGGCAACCAACGGCTGCAGGCGGCGGCACCGATTGATGGCCGGGACTGGGCGGTGCAGGCGGGGAACTTTATTTCCACCGCCGCCGACGCTGGCCAGCTGGTGGT
>JAOAFP010000070.1 GCA_026416215.1 Negativicutes bacterium
ACCTCCTCAGAAGGCCTTGTCCGGTATACCAGCCGTTGCATGAGGTCGCCGATTACAATGCCCTGAACCGCCCGACGCACAAACCCTATCCCCAGGCCGAGCCGCCCGGCTCCCTGCCGGCTGAGTGACAGAACCGGTATATCCGCCAGTCCGGCATCGGCAAGCGCTTTTTTCAGCAGCGACAGATAGTTGGTCGCCCGGCAGCTGCCGCAGGTCTGGCTGAGAATAACCGCCGTACGCCGCCGGTCGTACCGCCCCGAATTCAGGGCCTGCAACAGCTGACCGATAACCAGCAGCGCCGGATAGCAAGCATCATTGTGAACGTACTTCAGCCCCAGATCGACCGCCTCCGGCGAAAAATCAGGTATCACCAGCCGGTGGCCGTAACGGGCAAAGGCGGCCGACACAAACGGGGTGTGAAGCGGTGACATCTCCGGTGCCAGCACGGTGAATCCCGGCTGATAATGCCGCTGGACAGTGACCGGACAGTCCCGCCTCCCCCGGCCGGTTTTGCCGTCAAACGCCGCCAGCAGCGACCGGATTCGAATCCTGGCCGCTCCCAGGTTGGCTATATCGTCCAGTTTGATCACTGTGGACAGTTTGCCGGCCGCGGAAAGAATTTCCTCTACCTGATCAACTGTTATGGCGTCCAGTCCGCAGCCGAATGAATTGAGCTGGACCATTTGCAGATCGGGCTGACCAGCGACAAATTCAGCGGCAGCATAGAGACGCGAATGGTATTCCCATTGATCGACCACCCTCAGCCGTCGCTGCCCGGCGGCCAGGTGGCAAACCGAGTCCTCGGACAACACCACCAGTCCCAGCCCGGTAATCAGCTGGGACAGACCGTGGTTTATGGCCGGGTCGACGTGATATGGCCTGCCGGCCAGAACGATCCCCCGCAGTCCGTGCCGGCGCATGTAAGCCAACGCCCGGTCGCCGGCTGCCTGCACCGCCGCCCGGTAGGCCTGTTGCTCAGCCGATGCCAGCCGGACCGCCCGCTCAACCTCGCCGCGCCGCCAGCCCTCCCCGGCCATTTCCCGCAGCAATCTCCCCACCAGTGCCCGCTTATCGTGCAACGGCAGGAACGGCTGGTAAAACACCACTCCCCGTTCGGCCAGAATCTCCATATTGGCCCGTATATTCTCGGGATAGGAAGCCACCACCGGGCAGTTGTAGTGGTTGTCAGCGGCAGTCCCAGCCGGGTCGGCGTAAACCAGGCAGGGATAAAATATCTTTCTTACCCCCCGTTCAACCAGATCAGCAACGTGTCCATGCACCAGCTTGGCGGGATAACACAGGGTTTCGGACGGAATACTGTCCATCCCCCTGGCGTACAGATCCGGCGATGACGGCGATGACACCACCACCTGGTAGCCCAGCGCGTCAAACAGCCGGTGCCAGAAGGGAAAATCCTCATACATGTTCAGAACCCGCGGCAAACCAATCTGACCGCGGCGGAAACCGTTGCCGGCGGAAGCGGCGCGTCCAAACAGAAGCCGGAACTTTTCCCGGTACAGGTCGGGCAGATCACTTCGCTCCTGATAATTGCCCTCCCCCCGCTCACAGCGGTTGCCACTGACGAAACTGCGGCCGTCAGAAAACCTGTGACGGGTGAGCCGGCAGCGGTTGGCACAGGACGTGCAGCGGGCCGAAACCGAATTTTGCTGCCAGCCGGACAGTACCTCTCGTCCGGCCAGGGCTGAACGCCGCCCGTCAGCCCGCTGCCGGGCGAGCAAGGCCGCCCCCAGCGCTCCCATAAGCCCGGCCACCACCGGTCTCACCACCTCACGCCCCACCTGCTGCTCAAACGCCCGCAGCACTGCATCGTTGAGGAAGGTGCCTCCCTGGACCACGATCCGTCCGCCCATCTGTCCGGTGTCACGCAGCCGCAAAACCTTGTACAGGGCGTTGCGGACCACCGAAATGGCAATGCCGGCACAGATGTCGCCCACATCCGCCCCTTCTTTCTGAGCCTGTTTGACCTTCGAATTCATGAATACCGTGCAACGGGTGCCAAGGTCAACCGGCCGGGAGGCCGAAACCGCCCGGGCCACAAACTGGGGCAACGTCAGCCCTAGGGAAGCGGCAAAGGTTTCAATAAACGATCCACACCCGGCTGAACAGGCTTCATTCAGGACCACCGACCGGATTGCACCGTCCTCCACAGCCAGACATTTCATATCCTGGCCGCCGATGTCGATAATGAAACTGACGTCAGGGGAAAAATACCGGGCCGCCGCCAGGTGAGCCACCGTTTCCACCTCACCGCTGTCAATGGCCAGCGCCGCTTTGAGCAGACGCTCGCCATACCCGGTTACCGTGGCATGGGCGATGTACGTCTGCTCGTTCATCCGGTCGTAAATGTTGAGCAAAACCTGACGCACGGTGGCCAGCGGCTCGCCGCAGTTGCTGCTGTAATGGCTGTACAGCAGCTGTCCGTCCTCTCCCAGCAGCACCAGTTTGGTGGTGGTCGATCCGGCATCGATACCCAGATAGGCCGGACCGCAGTACGCACGCAGATCAGCGGTGGCCAGCCCGGCCCGACGGTGACGCCGGCTAAACAGCTCATACTCGTCTTCGCCGGTGAACAGCGGTGCCAGCCGCCCTCCTTCCCTCACCGGCATCGCCGCCTGCCGGCTGAACATAGCCACCAGCTGCGGCCAGCTGTACGTATCGCCGCCTGCGTTCAGTGCCGCACCCAGACCGACAAAAAACAATCCCTCGGCCGATGTCAGACACTGATCCCCGGTAAGGTTCAGGGTGGCCCGGAACCGTTGCCGCAGTTCGGGCAGAAAGTACAGCGGCCCCCCCAGCAGAGCCAGGGGCGGAACGTTCTTTCTCCCCTGGGCCAGACTGGTTATGGTCTGATTACCCACCGCCTGCAAGACCGAAGCTGCCACGTCGGCCCTGTCCACACCCTCATTGAGCAGGGCCTGCACGTCAGTTTTGGCAAATACTCCGCACCGCGAGGCAATGGGGTATATCTGGCGGTGACCGGCGGCCAGCCTGTCCAGTCCTGCCGGGTCGGTACCCAGCAGCGCCGCCATCTGGTCGATAAACGAACCGGTCCCGCCGGCGCACACTCCGTTCATCCGCTGTTCGAGACTGGGGGAAAAAAACGTAATCTTGGCATCCTCCCCCCCCAGTTCTACCACCGTTTTGGCCGCCGGCAGCCAGCTCCTGACCGCCGTGGTGCCGGCCACAACCTCCTGGATAAACGGCAGCCCGGTCTCCCGGGCCATAGCCAGCGCCGCCGAGCCGGTAAGAGCCACCTGCCAGCGGTAGGCCGCCAACGGCCCGCCGGCCGCCGCCAGCATTTCCAAAAGCACCTTTTCCACAGCCGAACAGTGGCGGCGGTAATCCTTGTAGACGATATTGTCCTGCCCGTCGAGGGCGACGATTTTCACCGTCGTTGAACCGACATCAATTCCCAGACGAAAGCTTCTTAGCATAGATATTCTTTATTCGATGTGGAGCCCGGCCTCAGCCGCGGTCCCAACCGCCCCGGGCAGCCATTGCAGCCCGGCCTTCCCTTACCTGCCATTATACCATAACCGGATAAGACACCCCGAAAATTCAGACCAGTCCCGCTACTCAACCATGGTCAGCCGATCATCGATCATCGCGTCGATAACTTTTGCTTGCCTGATTTTTTCGGCAAGGTAGTCCCGCAGGTTGATCCCGGTGTTTTGCCTGTCCGGCACCGCTGCCAACATGGAAAAACCGTCACCGCCGTAAACCATAAAATCATTGACGGCGACGCGGTATGGCCGGTCGTCGGCGACCGGATGCCCCCCACCGTCCGTCAGCCTGATTATGCGCTGTCCGGCCGGACGGCTGCGGTCATACACCATCTTCAACCCGGAAAAATAGCTCATTCCGTAGCGGCCGCCGGTTTCAACGGCGTATTCCATCAAATCCCGCAGCTGCCTGCCGGTCATGGTCAGAACGAAAATGAAATCATCGAAGGGTATAACCTCGTAAAAATCGCCCATGGTTATATTCCCGGCTACCAGTCCCTGACGCAGGCACTCGTTATTGAGCACCACCGCATCTACTCCCAGTCCCTGCCGGACTGTATCGGTCACCCACACGCCGATCGGGCACTGTCGTTCGCGGTCCTTGGCCAGCCCGTTGCGAGTGGTGCCGATGACTTCGCCGACGACTGGCATAAGCCTGCTGATCTGCTGCCTGTACATACTGACAGCCACTGGATCATCGGCGATATTGCAGCGCCTGAGGTCAATCACCCTGCTTTCGATATCAACTACCCTCCCGGCCTCGGTGTCATAGCGGACGATAATCTGATCCAGCCCCCTCCCGGCCCAGTCGGCCTGCACCACCGGCACTCCTTCCACCCAGCCGTTGACAAATCGGTGGGAATGTCCGGTTATCGCCAGGTCGATGTCCAGTCCGGTGGCAGCCGCAAGCTCGGCCCCCTCGCCGGTCACCGGGTTGGCCGACTGTTGCCCGGCATAGTCCTGGTAAGTCGACATGTGGGCCAGCAGCACAATGATCTCTGCTCCCCGGTGGCGAAGCTCGGCGCTGATCTCCCTGACAACCGGTGCAGCTGGGGCAAATTCCAGCCCGGCCACGTTGGTCGGGGTGGTGGTCTGCGGAGTTTCCAGGGTGGTCACTCCGATTATTCCGACCTTAACCCCGTTAACTTCAACCATTATCGCCGGCTTTACCCCGGACATCAGCTGGTGGCTGTCCTGTTCAAAAATGTTGGCCGCCAGATAGGGGAAATCGGCGTCGGCCATTGTCTGGTACAGCTTATCCATGCCCCAGTCAAATTCGTGATTGCCGATCGCCATCGCCGCACACCCCAGGTAATTTAGCTCGGCCACCACGCTCTGCCCGAACAGCAGGTTTGATTCCATCGTCCCCTGATACATGTCGCCGGCGCTCAGAAACAACACCCCCCCCGGCCGCATGGTCTGTTCATTCCTTATGAAACCGGCGATTTTGCCAATACCGGGATCGCTATCAGTTGCCGCCAGATGACCGTGCAGATCGTTAAGCGCCAGAATTTCCACCTCGGCGATTTTTGCATTGACAATCCCGCCGGTTATAATGAATAATGCCACTATCAGTCCAGCGACGAGTTTGGTCCTGATCGATCTGTGCACTGCCATCCCCCCAGTTCTTAATAAGCTGCCGTCGACGAGGTTTAATTCACCGATGCTGAAATTTTACACCAAAATGAGCGTCACGCAAAGAATCTACGCTGCCACCGCCCTGGGGATCTTCGCCGGTTTGTTCTGGGGGCAGCGACTGGCCGTGCTGTCGCAGATCAACATAATGTTTATCCAGCTGTTTCAGATCGCGATCATCCCCTATATGATTTTCTCAATCATCGGTTCGATCGGCAGTATGTCCAGCGGCACCGCCCGGCTGATCAGCAAACGCGGCCTTATCGTTCTCCTCGCCGTCTGGATTCCCAGCATCATTTTCGCCCTGCTCCTTCCCCTGTCATTCCCGGCCACCAAACCGGCCGGCTTCTTCCACCCTCCGGCCACCAGGCCACACGAAACCGACCTGATCAGCCTGTTCATCCCTGCCAATCCCTTTCACGCCCTGGCTGAAGGCTACATTCCGGCCATCGTTATTTTTTGCCTGCTGACCGGGGTTGCCCTGATCGGCACCGCCAACAAAGAAGGATTTCTGCAGCAGATTTCCTTTCTCAGCCAGCTGATGAGCAAGCTTAACCGCTTCATTATGGCAACGATGCCGTTGGGGGTGCTGGTTATCTCCTCTTACACCTTCGGCACCGTGCAGTTTGCCAGTCTGAAGGAAATGCTGGTTTACATACTGACCTCGGTTTTTTACCTGGTGTTCATATCGGTCCTGCTGTCGCCTTACATAGTTGTGGCCACTGCCGGGGTCAGCTGGAAGAAGTTGTGCGACTACGGCCTGCCGGCCACCCTTCTTGCCTTCTCCACCGGCAACGTGTTTCTGTCGTTGCCGCTCATCTACGACGGAATGTACAAATTTCACGCCGAACAGCCGGATTACCAGCAGCTTTCCGACCAAGAACGGGCCTGGCGGCGGGACATCATCGACATCGTCATACCACTGGCCTGGGTCGTGCCGTCCAGTTACAAGTTCCTGGTGGTTTTCTTTATTCAGTTCGCCGCCTGGTATTACAACAGCGTCCAGTCGCTGGGACAGGTCATCATCCTCTATCTGGCGGGCATTCCCGCCCTGTTCGGTTCGAATTCGGTGATTGTCCCGTTTTTTCTCCAGATTTCCAGCCTGCCGGCCCAGGGCTACAATCTGTTTATGCTGGTGGCCAATTTTCTTGTCTACTTTAATAACGCCAACGGAGCGATCTTTATTATCGTCTGCACCATCCTCTGCTACGCCGCCCTCACCGGCAAAATCAGACTGCGCTGGCCCCGTCTGCTGCTTGGCCTGTTGATCTGCTGCGCCGTTTATGCGGCCGGACTGTGGGGAATGCGGCAGGGGTTTGAGGCGGTGATGGCCGATGATCAAACCGGTGCCCGCGAGCTGGCAGCAATGTCGATCGATCGCAGGGAGAGCGCTATTTACCACAGTGTAACGCCCATCGTCTGCGGTCCCGACCAGCTGGCCTCTCTGTCGCCACGCCGGTTTGACCGCGACCTCCTCGAGCAGATACTGACCGATCACACCCTGCGAGTAGGCTATATCGATGATAGCATCCCGTTCTCCTTCTCCAACAGCAACCACGACCTGGTCGGTTTTGACGTGGCCATGGCTTATGACCTGGCCCACCAGCTGGATGTGGCCACCCTGGAGTTTTATCCGCTGAGGTTACGGGATGTAGCTGAATACCTTAACAACGGCAAGATAGACATCGTCATGAGCGGAGTGATCCCCCGCCTGTTCCGCCAGCATACCCTGCAATACTCGCTGCCGTATATGCAGCTTCATCCCGCCATCATCCTGCCCATCAGTCTGGCCGGCCATTATTCCAATTATCACGATGTACTAAACGACAACTCGATCACTTTCGGTGTAATGGCCGGCAGTGGCCTGGACAGCACGATTTCAGCCCTGCTTCCCAAGGCCCGCACCGTACTGCTGGCAAGGCGGGACGACTATTTCACCCACCGTAAAGCCGACGTGTTTCTGACCAGTGCCGAAGTGGGAGCCACCGAAATAATGCGTCACCCCCTTTTCAGCCTGATGCCGATTGAAAATCTGGGCAAGAATCTGTTCTGCGCCTATCCGGTCTCAGCCAACCCCTACAGCGATAATTTCCTCGATTTTGTCAACAACTGGCTACTGGGCTGCTACATGGACGGCACCATCAAGCAGAACCACGACTATTGGGTGTTGGGCGAAGTTAGCGTGGAAGACACCTACCGCTGGTCGATCCTCGACT
>JAOAFP010000071.1 GCA_026416215.1 Negativicutes bacterium
GGGCGGGCGGCGGCGGCAGCCGGTGGAAACGGGCCGGGGGGGGCGGCAGGCGATCGCCGTTTTAACTTTTTACCGGCCGATCCGGAGTGGCCGCTAGCGGAAATGATGCATATCACAATTCCCCGGGCGACCGGGGTGAGAGTCAGGAAATTTGTTGCGAACGATCCACAGACCGTTGGAACAGGCGACAGCTGGCGGTGGTTCGGCCCCGCCGGCCTTACAGACCGGTAGCGGACGGAACTGGGCTATATGGCGGCCGTGCGGCACCCTGGACCGCGATGGCAGAAAAACCGGGGCTGGACGGACCGGCAATGGCCGGAGTGCGGGATCGCCGGTCGGGCGGGCGGCATCCGGTAATCAAACCGACCGGGCTAACGAAAACGGACGCAACGGAGGGATAGAGTATGATTCTGGCCAACAACAACATCAGGACCAACCTGAAGTTACTGGCCGGGGTGGTTGCAGCCCTGCTGATCGTTATGACTGCCCTCGTCTATTACGGCATGACGGCGGAGCAGGAAGATGCCAAATTTATGTACGACAACCGCCTGTTGGCGATAAAAAATCTCAACGAGTCGCGGGCCCACGCCCGGGCTTGGGAGGGAGACCTGTACGAGGCCAGCCTGGCCCCAACCATAACGGCTGAAAAACTCCGCCAGCGCACCGACGACATGCGGCAACGCCAGGGCAAGCTGGCAAAAAGCATGGACGGATATGCCAATGCCGTTCTGGACGATTATGAGAAATCGAAGCTCAGCGACTATATGGCGGCCGGGCCGATCTTCAGGGATCTGACCGACCGCTGCATCCACCTGCTGGAGAGCGGGCAGCGCTATCAGGCATACCTGGCTTACCATCAGTACGAGGATACGATCAACAAGGCTCACAGGGCTGCCACCGAACTGGCCGACTACAACGCCGAGGTGGCGGCCCGGGAGATGGAGGCCACCGCCAGGAAGGTCGTGATCCTGGAGGCCGCCATTGTGGTCTGCGGCCTGGTGATCGTGGCGATCACCCTGTCGATGCTCCTGATAATCAGCCGCAGCATTGTCGGACAGCTGGCGGCGCTGCAGTCCAGCGTGCAGACCGATGACCGGGGCAACGTTAGCCTGCGGGAGATCGAGGTGCTGTCGCGCAACGAGCTGGGAGTGCTGTCGGCCAGCCTGAACAGGGTTGTGGCCAGGATCAGGGATTTCATCGTCAAGACCGGTGGGGCGGCGGAGCAGGTGGCCTCGTCGTCGCAGGAACTGACCGCCAGTGCCCATGAGGCTGCCCAGGCGTCAAACCAGACAGCCCAGGCCGTGACCCAGATTGCCGAGGGGACGAACACCCAGCTGGATGCCGTGACCGAGACATCGGCGATTGTTCAGCAGATATCGGCCAGCATGCAGCAGCTGGCGGCCAGCGCTAGCTATCTGATGACCACGGCCGACAAGTCGGCCGAATCGGCAAGGCTGGGCGGTCAGGCGGTGGAGACGGTGGTGGCACAGATGAAGTCGATCAACCAGACAGTCAGCCATTCAGCCGCAGTGGTGACCAGGCTGGGCGACAGCTCCAAGCAGATTAGCAGCATTATCAATACCATTTCTCAGATTGCCAGCCAGACCAACCTGCTGGCGCTGAATGCTGCAATTGAGGCCGCCCGGGCCGGCGAACAGGGGCGGGGGTTTGCGGTGGTGGCGGAGGAAGTGCGCAAATTAGCCGAACAGGTGCAGGACGCCGTCAAGCAGATTTCCGGCATGATCAGCGAGATCCAGAGCGAGACCGAGTCGGCCGTGGTTTCGATCAACCGCGGCAATGAGGAAGTCAAGCGGGGCACTGAGGTTGCCGACCAGGCCGGCGGGCTGTTTGCCCAGGTTTATCAAATGGTGACCGAGATGGCCTCCCAGGTCAAGGAAGCGTCGCAGGCCATAAACCAGGCGGCGACCGGTACCCAGAAGATCGTGTCGTCAGTGCAGAGCGTCGAAAAAAATGCCCGCGATGCGGCGGCCAGCGCCCAGACCGTGTCGGCGGCCACCGAACAACAGTCGGCCACTATGGAGGAGATCGCCTCGGCCAGCCAGAGCCTGGCTAAACTGGCGGCCGACATGCAGAGCGAGGTGCAGCAGTTTAAGCTGTGACCCCGTCAGGTCTTCCGGCCCCAGCGCTGACCGGGGGTTGTAGTGCCGGGCCGGGGAGGCATAAGCCGGAAAACGGGGGCGTATTGTCCGGTGGCGGCCCGCTGAGGCGGCGGGAAACACGTTCATTGAACAACAGCCGCGGCAGCGGACGGCTGGATGGCTCGTCCGGCGGCTGGACGCCCACAGGAGAAAACAGCAGCCGGCGAGAACGGGCCGGGGCGGGCGGCGAGCAGCCGTTGCCCCGGCTTTTTTATGCCGTTGCCCGGCCTTTACGGCGAGTTGCGGAAATGGCCGGAAATTTATCGTCCGGCTGTTTAACCGGCCGCGAGGCAAATGCCGGTGGCGGCGGCAGGGAGGAAGTGATCTGCTGTCCTGGCAGGGCATTGTGCCCGGGCGATGATCGGGCTGGTGTTTTTTGTTTCAGACCGGCAGGAATTGGCGGAACAGATGCAGAATAACAGCGGGAACCGGAAGTTGTCAAACCGGCTGTGTATAAGCACCGGGCGAGTGGCCGGTAAGGGTGGAGGTTCGGCGGGAAGACAGATGTTTGAAGATGTTTTCTGTCAATCGATAAGCAGTCTGATCAGGGGCGATTATGCCGCTGCCGCCGCACTGGCCGCCAGAGCCGGACAGTCGGCACCGGACGGATGCCGCGACCTGCTGGAGCGGTACCGGCAGTTTGTGGAAAGTGAGGCGGGGGCCGGGACCGGCAGGCTGGCCGAAAAGTTGGCCGGCCTGTGTGAACAGGCGGAAATGTTTCGCCGGGTGGTCGAGATGGCGCCGGTGGCCATCACCATAACCGGCCTGGACGGAAAGGTGCGATATTTCAACGCCGAAGCCGGGAGGGTGTTTGCGCTGGACCGCCGGCAGCCACAGGAAGTTCCGGAGGCGGCGGTGTATTACGAGCGGGCCTACGAGCGGGATTTGCTGGTTGCCCGGCTGAAAAAGGACGGCAAGGTTGAACGGCACTTCGTGCGGCTGCGCGACCTGCAGGGCCGGGCGTTTGATGCCCAGGTATCGGCGGTGCTGGGTGAGTTTCACGGCGAACAGGCAGTCATTGCCGCGGTGGTCGATATTTCACGGCTGCGGGCGATGGAGAGGCGTCTGAAGGAGGCCTACCAGCTCAACCGGCTGATCCTCGACAGTTCGCCGCAAGGACTGATGCTGATCAGCGCCGACGGGCAGCCGCTGCTGGTTAACCAGGCCATGGAAAAGATCACCGGACTTGACTGTGTACACCTGCTGAACCATAACCTGTTTGAGCTGGACAATCTCCGGACCAGCGGCCTGGTGGACAAGATCAGGCTGGCTCTGGCCGACGGCCGGGCGGCATATGGATACAGGCTGCAGACCGTCACCTCGGCCGGCAAGGAGATCGGGGCGGTGGTGGACATCATCCCCATGGCCTACAGCGGTGCCGACCATATCCTGCTCAGCTTCCGTGATGTTTGCGACCAGGAGGTAATGCTCAGCGAACTGCGGGAGAGCAATTACAAATTGGCGCAGGCCGCCCAGCGGGCCGAGATGGCCGACCGGGCCAAAAGCGAGTTTCTGGCCACCATGAGCCATGAAATCCGCACGCCGATGAACCCGATTTTTGGCATGACCGATTTGCTGTTGGCCAGCAATTTGACCGGCGAGCAGCGGGAACTGGCGTTGACCATCCGGGCGGCGGCTGACAGCCTGCTGACCATCATCAACGACATCCTCGATTTTTCCAAAATCGAGGCCGGCAAGATGACCATCGAACGGGTAAAGTTCGATTTGGTCAAACTGGTGGAAGAGACGGTCGCTCTGGTGACAGCTAAGGCCCGGGAGCGGGGCAACAGCATCAATCAGGACATCGACCCGCGGATCAGCGGCCGGGTGTACGGCGATCCCACCCGGGTCAGACAGGTGCTGCTAAATCTGCTGTCCAATGCGGTGAAGTTCACTGAAAACGGCGAAATCGCGATCAGGGTGAGCTGGCAGCAGTCTGACACAAACGGCAAGGGGGAGGCGTCCGGCAATATTCGCTTTGAGGTGGCCGACAACGGGATCGGGATGACCGACGTACAATTGCGGCGCCTGTTTCAGCCGTTCAGCCAGGCCGACGCTTCCACCACCCGCAAGTACGGCGGCACTGGCCTGGGACTGACCATCTGCAAACGCCTGATTGAGCTGATGGGCGGGGAGATTGGGGTGGAGAGCAGGCCACGAAAGGGGTCGCGGTTCTGGTTCGTGCTGCCGCTGGCCGACGATGAGACTGGCCGCGAGCAGATCCAGACCCCGATCCAGGCCCTGGTGGTGGACGACAGTCCGGTTACCCGGCAGGTTATGGTCAGCCAGCTGCAAGGGTGGGGAATATCAGCCGACAGTGCCGACAGCGGCCTGCTGGGACTTGATAAACTGATGAGGGCCAGCCGGCTGGGGGAACCCTATGATATGGTGTTTGTCGACTGGCTGCTGCCCGACATTGACGGTGCCGAAATGGCCGAACGGGCGCGGGAGGCATTGGCTGACAAAACTCCGCCGATGATCCTGATGACGGCGGTTGCCGACAACGAAGAAGTCAGGACAGCCGCCGGTGACGGTCGGTTTGTCTTCACCCTGCACAAGCCACAGCGGCAGGCCGACGTGCTCAAGGCGATCATTGCCGCGATCGAGAACCGCCCCGGGCACGAAGCCTGGCTGATTAACTACCGGCAGCGGCTGGCCGGCGACGACCGGCCGGCCGACACCGGCCCGGCCTGGACGGTGGCCGCCCGCCCGCTCAGCATCCTGCTGGTGGAGGACAACCCGGCCAACCAGAAACTGGCCAGAATGTTCCTTAACAAACTGGGGCACACAGTCACCCTGGCCGAAAACGGGCGGGTGGCAGTGGATGCGGTTCGCCGGCAGGGGTTTGATATTATCCTGATGGACTGCCAGATGCCGGAAATGGACGGCTTTGCCGCCACGATGGTTATCCGTGGCCTTGAAAAAAAACTGGGGCGGCGGACGCCGATAATTGCAATGACCGCCAACGCCATGGAGGGCGACCGTGATCGCTGCATCGCCGCCGGCATGGACGACTATATTAGCAAACCGATCAATCTGGCCAAACTGGCTGCCGTGCTGCAGCAATACGGAAGCTGAAACCGGCAGGCGGCCGGAGTACAGTGAAAACATTTGCAATAATCGGCCGGGACCCGGTCTGAAGGGAGGAGCGATGCCATGAAACGGATATTGCTGGTTGAGGACAATGAAATCAACAGGAAGCTTTGCCTGAACTTTCTGAAAAAGCTGGGCTACACCGACGTGGTGACGGCGGACAACGGGCAGATCGCAGTGGATATGCTGGCGGCTGATGAAAGTATCGCCTTGGTCCTGATGGACTGCCGGATGCCGGTGATGGACGGCTATGAGGCTACCCGGGTGATTCGCAGCTCGCCGGTCGAGAGGATCAGTAAAATTCCGATCATTGCCGTTACCGCCAATTCGATGGTGGGCGATCGGGAGAAGTGCCTGGCGGCGGGGATGGATGACTACTATGCCAAGCCGATCAGCCTCGACGGGCTGAAAGAGGTTATCGGCAGGTACGTATAAAGCTGGGATCTGACTGGAAACTGGAGGGGAGATCATGATCGAGAGGCTTCTGGCGAAAATTGCCGCCGCGTTCAGCCACAACCGCGATCGGCTGCGCGACAAGCTGTACGGCCATTACATGGCGTCGGCCCTGCTGCCGATTTTGTTTATCGAGGTAACTTTGCTGATTGTCTACTTTGCCATGGCCAGCATTGTCACCGGCGAGCAGATCAAGACCCTGCGGGCCGATGCGGCTATGAGCCTCGAGCAGATCAGCACCCGTACCGCCGAAACCATCGACCGGGAACTGCTGGATATACAGGGGGATCTGGAAATTGTCGCCGCCGTGTATCGCGATATTTTCAGCAATCCGCAGCGCTACAGTGTCGATCCGCAGTCGGCCGACTTTGGTATCACCGACAAGGGAACCTATATCAAAACAAGGGACAACGGCGGGTCGGCGCTGTTTTACAGCACAGCCGCACCCGGCTACGACCGGCACAAGGCTCTGATCACCGAGGCGGCCGATCCGGTGATGAAGCAGTGTAAACAGGGGAATCCGCTGATTGCCGCCGTCTACCTTAATACCTGGGACAGCATGAACCGTTACTATCCGTTTATGGATGTGTCGATCTATGACCCCCACCTTGAGATTCCCACCTTTAATTTCTACTACGAGGCCGACGCCGCCCACAACCCGGAGCGGAAACCGGTCTGGCTCAGCACCTACCTTGATCCGGCCGGACAGGGCTGGATGATTTCGGTTATCACCCCGATCTACCGCCAGGACTTCCTGGAAGGGGTGCTGGGGATAGATATAACTATCGATACCATCGTCAGTCGGGTAGAGCAGACCGATGTGCCCTGGGGCGGCTACGCCATGCTGGTGACCGGCAGCGGCGACGTGCTGGCCTTGGCCGGCCGCGGTCAGGAGCAGCTGGGAATGAAGCTTCAGGCCAAGCATAGCTATGATGCGGCCGTTCAACAGGATACCACCATCAATCCGGAAAACAACCTCAGAAAAAGTTCCAGCCGTGAACTAAACAAGCTGGGCGATCTGGTGCTGGGCGGGGACAGCTCAGGACGGGGCGAAATGATCATTAACGGCCATAATCTGCTGCTGTCCTACAAGAAGATCAGTGTCTCCGACATATATCTGGTGGTGTTCGTACCCACGGCCGAAGTGTTTGCCTCCAGCCTGCGAATCGAGCGGATTGCACGGTACGTAGGTTATGCGGCCATCGCGATGATGCTGTTGTTTTACTGGCTGTTTTTCATCATGCTGAAAAAACGGGCCGCCCACATGGCCGAGGATGTGGCCCGGCCGGTGGCCGCCCTGGAGAGTGTTGCCCAACAGGTGGGAACCGGCCGGCTGGATATTGAGCTGCCGGCGGCTGAGAACAGGGATGAGATCGGCGTGCTGACCGAGGAGTTTGGCCGCATGGTGCACAACCTGCGGGCGGCGGCGGCCAGGGAGGAAAAATACCGCAAAGATCTGGAGATGCTGGCTGAACGGCTGAAGGCTCAGAACGAGGAACTGCAGGTGGCCTACCGGGCCAAGGATGACCTGCTGAACAACATGACCCACGAGCTGGTTACTCCGCTGAACCATATCAACGGCTACATCAGCATGGTGCTGGAACTGTCTCTTATACACATCT
>JAOAFP010000072.1 GCA_026416215.1 Negativicutes bacterium
GGTGAGGGTGGAGTATGACCCGCGGCGATCGCCGGGCCGGCAGCTGGTGTCCCTGACCCTGGCCGACGGTTCGCCGCTGGCCGAGGACCGCCTGTACAAAGTGGCGGTTAACGACTTTATGCTGGCCGGGGGGGAGGGGTTTAAAGTGCTGCAGAAGGGGGTTGACCCGGTGACCACCGCCGATGTGGTACGCGAGGTGATCGTGGCGGCGGCCCGGCAACAGCAGACCATCGACTGGCAGGATGACGGACGGCTGACGCCGGTGCAGAGTCAGCCAGTTACCTGAGGGACGTGACGTTGCCGCCGGTGGCGGCAGTGATGACTTACAGAAGCAGGCAAAACAGCGGACCGCCAGCCGTCAGGCCGGCGGTCCGCTGTTTTGCCTGCTTGCGCCTGCCGGTCTAATACCTTATCATTATAGGCGGCTGAAACGAGGAGGAGTGGTTGAATGACGGAACAGATGGCCAAAGTTTATAACCCCCACGAAGTGGAAAAAAAGTGGTATGCGATCTGGCAGGAAAATGGCTGGTTTGCCGCCTGTGATCACGATCGGCGGCCAGTGTTTTCGATCGTCATGCCTCCGCCCAACGTGACCGGTTCTCTCCATCTCGGGCACGCTTTAAACAATACCCTGCCTGATATTTTTGTCCGCTACAAGAGAATGAGGGGCTACAACGCCCTCTGGCTGCCCGGAACCGATCACGCCGGGATCGCCACCCAGATCAAGGTGGAGGAAATGCTGGCCACTGAGGGCTTTAGTCGTTACGACCTGGGCCGGGAGGCATTTGTTGAACGGGTCTGGCAGTGGAAACACCAGTACGGCGACACCATAATCCGGCAGCTGAAAAGCCTGGGCTGTTCCTGCGACTGGCAACGGGAGCGCTTCACCATGGACGAAGGGTGTTCGCGGGCGGTGCGCGAGGTATTTGTCCGGCTGTACGAAAAGGGGCTGATTTACCGCGGGCAGAGGATAACCAACTGGTGCCCCCGCTGCCGGACCGCCCTCAGCGATATCGAAGTGGAATACAGCGAGAGCGACAGCAAGCTGTACTACGTCCGCTATCCGCTGGCCGATCAGCCTGACCGGTTTATAACCGTGGCCACTACCCGGCCCGAGACCATCCTCGGCGATACGGCGGTGGCGGTCAATCCCCGAGACCGGCGCTACGACGGCTGGGTGGGCAGGCAGTTGCGTCTGCCGGTTATCGGGCGGCTGATTCCGATTATCGCCGATGATCACGTCGATCAGGAATTTGGCAGCGGGGCGGTCAAGGTCACCCCGGCTCACGATCCCAACGATTTTGAAATTGGCGGGCGTCACCAGCTGCCGGCTGTGACGGTGATCGGTCAGGACGGGCGGATGACCGGCGAAGCTGGCAAATACGCCGAGCTTGACCGTTACGAATGCCGCCGGCAGCTGCTGGAGGAGCTGACCGGACTGGGCCTGCTGGACAAGGTGGTGGAACACAAAAACTCAGTCGGGCACTGCGACCGCTGTGACACGGTGGTGGAACCGCTGCTGTCCCGGCAGTGGTTCGTCAGGATGAAACCGCTGGCCGAACCGGCGATCCGGGCTTCTGAGGAACGGAAGGTGGAATTCATTCCCGATCGTTTCCGCAAAATCTACAATGGCTGGCTGGAAAACATCCGCGACTGGTGCATATCGCGCCAGATCTGGTGGGGGCACCGGATTCCGGCCTGGTATTGCGACCAGTGCGGGGCCACCCTGGTCAGCCGCGACGATCTGACCGCCTGTTTGCACTGCCGGGGGAAGGTCCGTCAGGAAGAAGATGTGCTCGACACCTGGTTCAGTTCGGCCCTGTGGCCGTTTTCCACCCTGGGCTGGCCGGACGACACCCCGGCCCTGAGGAGGTTTTACCCCACCTCGCTGCTGATCACCGGGTACGACATCATTTTCTTCTGGGTGGCACGGATGGTGTTCACCGGGCTGGAATTTATGGACGACGTACCTTTCCGTCAGGTGCTGCTGACCGGGCTGATCCGGGACGGACAGGGGCGGAAAATGTCAAAATCACTGGGCAACGGCATCGACCCGCTCGAGATTATCGACCGGTACGGGGCGGATACCCTGCGTTTTTCCCTGGTTACCGGCAACACCCCCGGTAATGATATGCGGTTTTATATGGAAAAGGTTGAAAGCAGCCGGAATTTTGCCAACAAGATCTGGAATGCGGCCCGGTTTGTGCGGATGAACCTGACTGACGGGCAGGGGCGGATGCCGACGGCTGACGAGCTGGCCCTGACCGGCGGTGAACAGCTGAGCCTGGCCGATCGCTGGATTTTGAGCCGGCTGGCCACCACTGCCGCCGGTGTCACCCGTAATCTCGACAAACTGGAAAGCGGCGAGGCTGCCCGCCAGCTTTACGATTTTATCTGGAGTGAATTCTGCGACTGGTACATCGAGCTGGCCAAGCCGCATCTCCAGGCCGGCCAGCCGGACGGGCAGCGAGCAGTGGTCCTCCGGGTTCTGTACACCGTTTTGAAAGCTACCATGGAGATGCTCCATCCCTATATGCCGTTTATTACCGAGGAAATCTGGCAGCACCTGCCGCACGACGGTCCGACGATCATGCTGGCCGGCTGGCCGGATCCGCCGGCCGGCTGGTGCGACGGCGAGGCCGACGCAGCTATGGCGGCCATAATGGAAGCGGTGCGGGCGGTGAGGAACCTGCGGGCGGAAATGGACGTGCCGCCGGGCAGGAAAAGCCCGATCGTGGTTATGGCCATCAATGAGTATTACCACGACCTATTCAACCGCTACGGACACTACCTGACCAGGCTGGCGGCCGGTGAGGGACTGGCGGTGATCGACGAGCAGGCGGCCCGGCCGGACAATGCCGTGTCGGCGGTAGTGGCGGCCGGCGAGGTGTTCCTGCCGCTCAGGGGACTGATCGACGTCAGCCGGGAACTGGCCCGTCTGGACAAGGAACAGGCCGGCTATGAGGCTGAGCAGGCCAGGCTGTCGGCCAAGCTGGCCAATCCCGGCTTTGTTGCCAGGGCACCGGCGGCAGTGGTGGAAAAAGAGAGACAAAGACTGCAGGAAGCAAAGGAGAGGCTGCGCCTGATCCGGCAGCGCCGGGATTACCTGCGGCGGCTGTAGGATATGACCGGCCGGCAGAGGTGGCCTGTCCGTAGTGGTACCGACGACGGCGGACGACGGCGAGCAAAAAGGTGGTATGACTTACCAACAGGCGGTTGCCTATCTGGAGGGGCTGCCCCGGTTTGTTAGGCGGCCGGGGCTGGCCCGGATCAGGCGGTTGCTGGCTGCAATGGGCGATCCGCAGCTGGCCTGTCCGGCCGTTCATGTGGCCGGGACCAATGGCAAGGGTTCGGTGACGGCCATGGTGGCGGCCGGGCTGAATGCGGCCGGGGTCAGGGCGGGAATGTACACATCTCCCCACCTGTCCAGCTACTGCCAGCGCTGGCAGCTGGCCGGGCACGAGGTGGCGGCCGGCCAGTTTGCCGGTTACGTGGCCAGAGTGGCGGCGGTGGCTCACCGGCTGGCACCGGGACTGGGCAGTCCTACAGCGTTTGAGGTACTGACGGCCGGTTTTTTTGCCTGGCTGGCCGATCAGCAGGGAGAATATGCGGTGGTGGAGGCCGGTCTGGGCGGGCTGTACGATCCCACCAACCTCGTCCGTCCGTCGGTTACAGTCATTACTAACATCGGCTACGACCACTGCCAGCAGCTGGGAAACCGGCTGACCGCCATTGCCCGCCACAAGGCTGGGATCATAAAACCGCGGACGCCGGTTATTACAGCAGCATCCGGTGACGGTCTGACGGTGGTCGGACGCAAGGCCCGGCGGGTTGGGGCCAGGGTGATGGTGCTGGGGCGGGACTGGCAGGCCGCCGACCAGGGCTGGGTCGACGGCCGGCGACGGCTGGCGATCAGCGGGCTGGGCGGCCAATTTGACCGCTGCTACCGGCTGGCTCTGGCCGCTCCCTATCAGGTGACCAACGCCGGACTGGCAATTGCCGCCTACCGGCTGCTGGCGGCGGCCGACCGCCGGCTGTCGGCGGCCAGTCTTAGCCGGGGGCTGGACCGGGTGAGCTGGTTTGGTCGTTTTACCATAATCGGTTACCGGCCGCTGACCATCGTCGACGGGGCCCACAATCTTGAGGCGGCGCGGGAACTGCGGAACGCCCTCGACCAGCAGGCCGGTCCCGGCCCGCGGGTGCTGGTGGTGGCCGGGATGGCGGACAAGCCGCTGGCAGCGATGATGGAATGCCTGTTGCGGCCGGTTGATCTGGCCATCTCCGTGCCGCTTGACAACCCGCGGGCCTTAACGGCGGCCGAACTGGCAGCCATCTGTGCCCGGTTTGCCCGGGCCACTGCCTGCTCAGGCCTGGGGGAAGGACTGGCGGAAGCCCGCCGGCAGGCGGGAGAAGGGGGAGTGGTAGTGATCACCGGTTCGCTGTACCTGGCCGGGGAACTGGCCGAGCGATGAGACGGCGGCAAATTCTCGCCGTACCGCCGCCGCGCGACGCCCTGACCATGTTCAACCTGCTGATCGAACGGGCGTTGCTGGCTACGGTGTTTTTTCTGCCGCTGTCCTTGACCCTGACTACCGTCTGTTTGGTGGCGGGCAGCGGGCTTTGGCTGATCCGGGCTTTATACTTCCGTCAGCGCCGGCTGCGGGTGCTGGCCGCGGAAAAGGCGGTGGTGGCCTACGCCGTCATCTGTCTGACGACGGTGGTCCTGTCGCCGGAGCCGGCCTACAGCTGGTACAACTACTGGCAGCAGTTCGGGCGTTGTCTGGCCCTCTACTATCTGACGATCAACACGGTCAAGACCCGGGCGCAGACGGAAAAAATGCTCGCCGCCCTGGCGGCCGCCACCCTGGTGGTGGTGGTGTACGGCCTGATCCAGTATTTCACCGGTCTTGACCTGGAAATGGCCGACTGGGTGGACAGTGGCTATTTTCCGGCGATCAATGCCCGGATTTTTTCCACCTGGCTTAACCCCAACCTGCTGGCCGGATACCTGTTGACGATGATCGCACTGCTGGCCGGGGCCGGGCTTTACGAACGGTGGGGGTGGCGGAAGGTGGCGGCCCTGGTGCTGTTGGCTGGCTGTCTACTCTGCCTGGTGCTCACCTGGTCGCGTGGCGGCTGGCTTGGCCTGATAATCGTGATTCTGGCCATTGGCCTGTTGCGCAACCGCCACCTGATCTGGCTGGCCGCCCTGATCCTGGCGGTGGTGGTGAAAACCTGCGACCAGGCGGCCGTCCGGTTGCTGTCGGTCCTTCATCCCACCCTCGACAGTTCAAGCAATATGCGGCTGGGAATCTGGAGCGGGACTTTGGCGATGATCGGTAAACATCCCTGGTGGGGATGGGGTTGGGGGACGTTTCGCGACTATTATTCGGTGTACGGCTACTACGTGCTCGATCCCGGGGTGATTATCTACCACGCTCACAACACCTACCTACACCTGCTGGCTGAAACCGGAGTGGTGGGGCTGGCGGGGTTTCTGGCCGTGGCCGGCCTGCACGGGCGTCTGGTCTGGCGCAAATACCGGCGGACCGCCGATCGGCAAACCAGGGGGATGCTGCTGGGGCTTCTTGTGGCCCTGATTGGGATGCTGGCGGCTGGATTCAGCGATCACCTGCTGTTTAACATCAAGATGTTTATGTTGTTCTGGTTGTTGTGCGCCCTGGCGGTGGTCAGCGGCCACAACTGACGGCCGGGCCAGGAGGATTTTGCCGGGCGGCGGTGTATTCAACCGGCAAAGTCGGTTCGGGCGGACAGACAAGGGAGGTTAAAGTGAAGTTAGCTGATATCAGGGATTTGTTGCGTGCTGAGGTGATCTCTGGGGGGGATCGGCTGGACATTGAGATCAGGTCGTGTTGCGGTGCCGACCTGATGTCGGACGTGCTGGCGTTCACCAAAGAACAGACCATGCTGCTGACCGGCCTGACCAGTCCCCAGGTGGTGCGGACGGCCGAGATGAGCGATCTGGTGGCCATTGTTTTTGTCCGGGGCAAGCGGCCCGGTCAGCCGGTAATTGAACTGGCCGGCGAGGTGGGCATACCGCTTCTGGCCACTGAATATCCGCTGTTTGAGGCCTGCGGGATAATCTATCAGCATGGCATTCGCGGCACCGCTCCCCGCGAGGGCTGGCAGAGGGCTGAAAATGAGTGAGCAGGGGGTAAATCTGGAATTCACCCTGGCTAAGTACGACTTTGACGGGGCCGGACAGGCTTCGAGCAAGCTAAAGCGTTTGTTGCAGCAGATCGGAGTCAGACCGGAGGTGATACGCCGGATCGCGGTCAGTGCCTACGAGGCGGAGATGAACGTGATCATTCACTCGCAGGGGGGAAAAATGTTGGCAGTGATTACTCCCGGACAGACAGTACTCGAGTTTGTCGACAGCGGCCCGGGCATTGCCGATATCGAAAAAGCCATGACCGAGGGCTATTCAACCGCTCCCGACCATATCCGCGAGAAGGGGTTCGGGGCCGGGATGGGACTGCCGAACATGAAGCGGTGTGCCGACCAGTTTGACATTTCCTCGACCGTCGGCACCGGGACCAGGATCAAAATGAGCTTCAACCACTGACTGCCATGAACAGCGAACCCGGCCCGCGCTTCCACTCGGTCCGCCTGCAGGAGGACAAGTGCAAAGGGTGTGTGAACTGTATCCGCCGCTGTCCGACCGAGGCCATCCGCGTCCGGCAGGGCAAGGCGAGGATTACCGACGAACGCTGCATTGATTGCGGCGAGTGCATCCGCGTCTGCCCGAACCGGGCCAAGTACGCTCTTACCGACGAGCTGTCCGGGCTGGCCGGCTACCGGTTCAACATTGCCCTGCCGGCTCCGTCCCTTTACGCCCAGTTTGACACCGACGTGGCCATCGAGCAGATCCTCGGCGGGTTGCTGGCCATCGGGTTCGATGCGGTGGTGGAGGTGGCACGGGGAGCTGAGCTGGTGTCGCTGGCCCTGCGCGACCATCTGGCCCGCCGGGACATCAGGCGTCCGGTGATTTCCAACGCCTGTCCGGCGGTACTGCGGCTGATCCAGGTCTGTTTCCCCGAACTGCTCGACCATGTCCTGCCGCTGGATGCACCGGTGGAGGTGGCGGCACGGCTGGCCCGCCGCCACTACGCCGGTCAGCGGTCGGGCGGGCTGCCGGCCGAGCAGCTGGGAGTGTGGTTTATCAGCCCCTGCCCGGCCAAGATGACAGCGGTCCGCCAGCCGCTGGGCTTCAGCCAGTCGCAGGTCAGCGGCGTAATCGCCATGTATAGGG
>JAOAFP010000073.1 GCA_026416215.1 Negativicutes bacterium
GGATATAAGCCAGCTGCTCGGCTTTGAGGTAGTAAACCCGTTTTATCCCGGGCGGCCGATTACCGTCAGCCATCTTCTCACCCACACATCCACCATAGTTGACAACCGGACATACCTTGAAATGGCTGAAAACGATCCCCAGGCCTTTAACCACACTGATATCAGGGATTTTCTCTCGCCGGACGGACGTTATTATTCGCGCGACAATTTCGCCCGGTTTTGCCCGGGCGAGGAGTTCGTCTACTCCAATCTGGCGATCGGGGTGCTGGGTTCGATAGTTGAGTGTCTGTCCGGCATGCGTTACGATAGCTATTGCCAGGAGCACATATTTGCCCCGCTCGGAATGGACGCCGGGTTTGAGCCGGCAGCCATCCGCAACTGGCATAATTACGCAGTCCTGTACCGGGTGCCGCTGTTCAGGAAGCGCGGATACCTTATCGGCAGCGATCAGGGGATGGACCGGCCGGTCAGGCGGACGATAACCACCCGGGTCGGCAGCGCTCTCGGTTGCAATCCGGCTGGCGGCCTCAGGGTCAATGTTGTCGACCTGGCCAAATTCATGATCATGCTGTCGAATGGCGGCGTGTTTGGCAACCGGCGGCTGCTGGGTCAGATCAGCAGTGAAATCATGCGGTGCGTTGCCTGGCAGGGCAACGGGATGAACGGCCTGTACAAGTATAAGTCGCTTGGCTTCCACATTACCGAGGATCTGGTGCCGGAAGTCAGGTTAATCGGACACTCAGCCGAAGCCTACGGTATGATTGGCGACGCTTATTTCCGGCCAGATGACGGCTGGGGAATGATCTTCTTTCTCAACGGCGGTGTGACCCGCGATGCTGTCGATTCGGGGTTTTACGAGGTGGAAATGGCGATGGCCGACCGCCTGTATGCCCATATGCAGAAACTAAAGCTTGAGGAGAATAAAAGCAATGATTGACGAAAAGACCGTCCGGGATGTTGCCCGTCTAAGCAGGCTGGAGGTTGACGACCGGCAGGTGGAAGTGCTAGCCCGGCAGATGGGGGACATAATAGGCTACATGGATATGTTGTCCCGCATTGACACTGAAAACGTTGAGCCTATGGCTCATGTGGTGCCGATCAGCAATGTTTGGCGGCCTGACAGCCTGCGTCCGTCCATGCCTAACCAGGAAGCCATCAGGCTTGCCCCCGATGCCGAGGGGGAATATTTTCGCACCCCGAAAGTGGTTAGTGGGTAAGGGGGAATCATGACAATGCCATATTATTCGATCGGCGAAATTCACACCCTGCTGGTCAGCCGGGAAACGAGCGCCGAGGCACTGTGCCGGGATTATCTTGAACGGATCGAAAAAATCAACCCGGAGATTAATGCCTACATAACCACTGATCCCGACGGGGCACTGAACGCGGCCCGGGCGGTTGACCGGTTGCTTGCCGCCGGGGAGGACCTTCACCCGTTGGCCGGAGTTCCGGCGATAATCAAGGACAATATCTGCACCAGAATGTTGCGGACAACCTGCGGTTCGCGGATTCTCGGCCAATTTGTCCCGCCTTACTCAGCCACGGTGGTCGAACGGGTCAACGCCGTGCATGGTGTAATTCTCGGCAAGGGAAACATGGACGAATTCGGCATGGGCTCGTCCAACGAAAACAGTGCGTTTGGACCGGCCCGCAATCCCTGGGACCCAACCAGAGTGACCGGCGGCAGCAGTGGGGGGCCGGCGGCGGCAGTGGCCGCAAATATAGCGGTCTGGGGGTTGGGTTCGGATACCGGTGGATCGATCCGGACCCCGGCCAGTTTTTGCGGAGTGGTGGGCATGAAACCAACCTACGGCAGGGTGTCGCGCTACGGACTGGTAGCCTATGCCTCGTCACTGGACCAGATTGGTCCGTTTGCCGCCAGTGTTGAGGATGTTGCTATAGCCATGAACTGCATAAGCGGTTACGACCCGGCTGACAGCACCTCGGCCCGGACCAGTGTTCCCGACTTTTGCGCCGGGTTGAAAAAAGGGGTCAGGGGACTGAAAATCGGACTGCCCCGCGAATATTTCGGCGAAGGAATCAGGCCGGAAGTCAGTGCTGCGGTGATGGCAGCAGCGGCAAAGCTTTCGGATCAGGGAGCTGAATGTACGGAGATCAGCCTGCCGCACACCGAATACGCCCTGGCCGCCTACTACATAATTGCACCGGCCGAAGCCAGTTCCAATCTGGCCCGTTATGACGGCGTCAGCTACGGAAGCCGGATTGACGGTGACGATATTATCGCCATGAGCTGCAAAACCCGCAGCCGGTTATTCGGCATGGAAGTCCAGCGACGGATCATGCTGGGGACTTACGTTTTAAGCTCCGGCTACTACGACGCCTATTACCTCAGGGCACTGAAAATAAGGCGGCTGATCAAGGGGGACTTTGACCGGGCATTTGCCAGCGTTGACGCAATAATTGCCCCGGTGGTCCCTGACGTTGCCTTCCGGATCGGTGAAAAAACCGATGATCCTCTGACCATGTACATGACAGACGTCTGCACCATACCGGTCAACATGGCCGGCCTGCCTAGCCTGGCCATTCCCTGCGGGCTGGTGGACGGATTGCCAGTCGGACTGCAGATTATCGGCCGGCCGATGGCGGAAGCGGAAATTCTGCAAATCGGCCACTGTGCTGAGCAGATAATCGGTTTCGCCGGAATTGCAAACAAAACGAAGGCAGGTGCCTTATGAACAAATGGGAAATGGTGATCGGGCTGGAAGTGCATAGTGAGCTCAAAACCAGATCAAAAATCTTCTGCGGCTGCAGCACCCGGTTCGGGTCCAGCCCCAACAGCAACATCTGCCCGGTGTGTCTGGGGCTGCCAGGGGTATTGCCAGTTCTGAACCAGAAAGTTCTCGAATTTGCAATCAAGGCCGGGCTGGCTCTCAACTGCCGTATCGCCGCCCACAGCAAATTTGACCGTAAAAACTACTATTATCCGGATTTGCCGAAAAACTACCAGATTTCTCAGTACGATCTGCCCATTGCTGAAAACGGCTGGCTGGATGTCGAGGTGGGGGACGGCATCAAGCGAATCGGTATCACCCGAATTCACATGGAAGAGGACGCCGGCAAACTGGTTCACGCCGGCAGCACAATAACCTCGTCCAGTCACAGCCTGGTCGACTACAACCGGACCGGTGTCCCGCTGATTGAAATTGTCTCCGAGCCTGATTTGCGTTCGCCGGAAGAGGCCCGGGCCTATCTGGAAAAACTTAAGGCTATCCTTGAATACATCGAGGTGTCAGACTGTAAAATGGAGGAAGGCAGCCTGCGCTGTGACGCCAACATCTCCCTCCGACGCCACGGTCAGACAAAATTTGGCATCAAAACTGAAATCAAAAATCTTACCTCCTTCAGGGCAGTCCAGCGGGGGCTGGAGTATGAAGCCGGGCGCCAGCAGACGATTTTAGATGAGGGCGGGGTCATAGAACAGGAAACACGTTCATGGGACGAGGAAAAAGGTGTGACTGTCCTGCTGAGGGGGAAGGAACACGCCCATGATTACCGTTATTTGCCCGATCCGGACCTGGTGCCGCTGGAAATTGACCGGCAGTGGGTGGAGGAACTGAAAAAACAGCTGCCCGAGCTGCCGTCGGCACGTAAACAGCGCTATATTGAACAAATGGGGTTGAGCGACTACGATGCCGGTGTTCTGACCGCCAGCCGCGCCACTGCTGACTACTTTGAACAGGTGCTTGCCGCCGGTGCCAGCCCGAAAGGGGCGGCGAACTGGGTGACGGTTGAACTGGCTGGCAAGCTCAACCAGTCCGGACTGACGATCAGTCAGTCGCCGGTGCCGGCTGCGCAGCTTGCCCAGTTGCTGAAACTGATCGATGACCGCGTTATATCGGGCAAAATTGCCAAGGATGTATTTGCCAGGATGTGGCAGACCGGTAAGGAGCCAGAGCAAATCATCAGGGAAGAGGGCCTTACCCAGATATCGGACGACGACTCGCTCAGGCAGATGGTCGAACAGGTTATCAGCCAGCACCCGCAGACGGTAGCTGATTTTCATGCCGGCAAAGAAAAGGCGGTCGGCTTTCTGGTCGGACAAATAATGAAATTGAGCAGGGGCAAGGCCAACCCCGAGATAGTCAACCGAATGCTGCGCGAAAAGCTTTTGGAGGGGTGAATTATGAGTTATCGCGAACTGACGGCGGAACAATTAAAATTCCACTGCCCGCTTGACCGGTTGACCGAGGATTTACCCAGGGACCAGCTGGACGGAGCCCTGGGACAACCACGGGCGGTGAAGGCGTTGAATTTTGGCCTGAACATGAAGAGTGCCGGATACAACATTTATATTTCCGGTCACTCCGGAACCGGCCGCATAACCTATACCCGCAAGGTAGTCAAGGAAATGGCGGCCCGCGAAACCGCCCCGGCAGACATCTGCATAGTCAACAACTTTAAAAACCCTGCTCAGCCGGTCGCCCTGATTTTTTGCTGTGGACAGGGTATTGAATTCAAATCTGACATCGACCGTTTTGTTGAGGAACTGCGCAACACCGTCGCCAAAACTTTTTCGGGCGAGGATTACGAGCTGGCCAAAAGTCAGATTGTAAAAAAAATGCAGGAACAACGCTCGGTGATCCTGGAAGATTTCAACGAAATGGCCGAAAAGATGGGCATACTGCCCCAATGGAGCTCGACCGGCTTTGTCGGCATGCCTATCGTTAACGGCGAACCTCTGACCAGCGAGGAATTCCAGAAGCTTGACCGGGAGCAGCGCGAGCAGCTGGAGAAAAAAATGCTGACCGTCCACGATGAGGCGGTAAACGTAGTAAAAAAAATCCAGCGGCTGGAGCGCAGCATGCGCGAGGATTTGCGCGAACTCGACGCCAAAATCGCCATGTTTTCGATCAGTCACCTGATCGATGAAATTGAACACAAGTACACCACAGACGACGACACCCTGCACCAATGGCTGGAGGATCTGAAACAGGACATAATCAAAAACATCAACGAACTTAAGCCCGGCCACAGCGAAGAGGAATCGCCCATGGCCCAGCTGTTTTCCCGCCGCTCGGGCGACATACGCGACCGCTACCGGGTCAACCTGCTGGTTGACAACAGCCAGACGCAGGGCGCACCGGTGGTGTTCGAACAAAACCCCACCTACTACAACCTGGTCGGCCGGGTTGAATATGAAACCCGGATGAGCGTGGTCAGCACCGACTACACCATGATCAAGCCCGGGGCCCTGCTCAGGGCCAACGGCGGCTACCTGATCGTCCAGGCCCGCGACCTGCTGGTCAATGTCGGCGCCTGGGAGGCGCTGAAAAGATGTCTGAAAACACAGACACTTCAGCTGGAGAACCTCGGCGACCACTACGGTTTGCTGGCGATGTCCACCCTGAAGCCCAAACCAATACCGGTCAGGGTCAAGGTGATAATTGTCGGCAGCCCGCTGCTTTACCACCTGCTCTACAACTACGACGACGATTTCCGCAAGTTGTTCAGAGTCTTTGCCGACTTTGACACCGAAATGGACAACGACCAGCAAAATGTCCGCAAGTACGCCGCCCTGATCGAATCAACCATTCAGTCCAAACAATTGCGTCCGTTCGACCTCGCGGCAGTCGCCACGGTTGTTGAGTACGCAAGCCGTCTGGCTGGCTCTCAGAAAAAACTCACAACCAAATTCAGCGAAATAATCGAATTGCTTTGCGAAGCCGACGCCTGTGCCGCTGCCGCCGGTGACCAGCAGATAACGCTGGCTCATGTCCGGCAGGCCATACAGGAACGGCGCTACCGTTACAACCGCTATGAGGAAAAGCTTCAGGAATACTTTAACGACGGCAAAATCCTCATCGACACCGACGGCCGCAAAGTCGGACAAATCAACGGCTTGGCCGTCCTGTCGGTCGGCAAATATGCTTTTGGCAAGCCGTCACGCATAACCGCCAACACCTATCTGGGACGGTCAGGCATCATCAACATTGAAAAAGAAACCCGGATGAGCGGCACCACCCATACCAAGGGCGTGCTGACCCTGAGCGGTTACCTCGGCGAGCGTTATGCCCAGAAATTTCCCCTGTCGCTAAGCTGCAGCCTGACATTTGAGCAACTCTACCAGGGTATCGACGGCGACAGCGCGTCGGCCGCCGAACTGTTTGCCATCCTTTCCAGCCTGTCCGGACAACCGATCAAACAAAACATCGCCGTCACCGGTTCAGTCAACCAGAAGGGGGAGATTCAGCCGATCGGCGGAGTAACCGAAAAAATCGAAGGATTTTTCAGTGTCTGCCGGCAAAAAGGCCTGACCGGCAGCCAGGGCGTAATCATTCCGGAACAAAACATCAGTGACCTGGCTCTCGGCGAGGAAGTAATCGAGGCTGTTGCCGGCGGAACCTTTCACATCTACCCGATCAGGACTATCGACGAAGGAATTGAAATCCTCACCGACGTGCCGGCCGGAGTGATGGACGAAAACGGAGAATATCCTGCCAGCACCATCCACGGAATGGTAATGGCCAAACTCCGGCGCAACCACGAACTGCTGGCCGGCAACGACCGCAGGCAGCGATCCGGGCGGCCGGGCTCGGCACGACGCCGCCGGATCTGGCCGGATCGTTCATATACGCGGTGAAGGCCGGCGACAGAGTTACCGCCGTTCCGGTCTGTGGTGTTACCCACAGCGGGGAGGGAGTAGGTAGGATTGGCTCGCTGACCGTATTTGTCCCCGCCGCTCTTCCCGGGGAAATTGTCGACATCCGGATAGACAAAGTCAAAAAAAAATACGCTGTGGCCACAGCGTACAACTGGCAGAAAAGTGCAGCCGGCAGAGTGTTCCCCCCCTGCCGGCTGGCTGGTTTGTGCGGGGGTTGTCAGTTTCAGCACATAGACTACCACGGCCAGCTGGCCATCAAGCAACAAATCGTTGCCGACGCCATCACCCACATCGGCCGGATGGCCACACTGCCGGTTGCCCCTATTATCCCTTCCCCCCACATATGGCGCTACCGCAATAAAATGCAAATGCCGGTCGGCTGGGACGGGGGAGAAGTGGCAGTTGGCTTCTACGCCCATTCCTCGCACCGGATTATTGACTGCCGGGACTGCCTGCTTCCCCCTGAAACCGCCGGCCTCTGGGCCGGATTCGTCCGTTCGTCCGCCGTCCGCCACCGCTACAGCACCTATGACGAGGAAACCGGCCGGGGTTGGCTTCGCCACATTGTCTGCCGCACTAATT
>JAOAFP010000074.1 GCA_026416215.1 Negativicutes bacterium
AACCAGAGGTATCCTCAACCGCCTGGGCGGCAATTACCGTGGATTGCCGCCTTTCCGGCACTGGCAGGCTCCCCGCCATGTGGTGTGGGGGCTGGCAGTGGCGATGGTGATGCTGATCTTCGCCGAAAAAAACGAACTGCAGATGACGAAAAATATTGGACTTAACCTGCAGATTCTCACATCCTCGGTGCTGTTTGTCTGTGGGCTGTCGCTGCTGGCTTTCTGGCTGAGCCGGTACCGTCTGGCAAGGTTTTTGCGGGTGATAATTCTGGTGTTTGTTGCCGTCAACGGATTTCTCAGCCAGCTGGCCATCCTGGCCGCCATTGCCGACGTAGTCTTCGATTTCCGCAAGTTGCGCAACAGAAATCAGCTGGGTGGGTGACTGAATAATGGCCGGAATTCGCCAATACGTTACTCTGGTGCCACTGCTGGCCAGCCTGGTGATGGTGGTGACTTCGGGTCTTTGCCTGAGTCACGGGCTGTACTGGCAGGGCTGGCTACTGATCGGACTGACGGTGGCCGGCTGGATGGTGTTGGTTTTCCGCTGCCGGGAACTTAGCGGCAAGTGTCCGATTGGGCCGACAACCGGCCTGGATTGCGACCGCCTGGTGGAAGATGTGGTGCGGGACGTTCTGGACTGTATGCCTCATCCGGCGGCGGTGGCCAACAAGGACGGCCGCTTGCTAAACTGCAACCGGCATCTGGAGGAATGGCTGGGACGGCCGCTGAACTTCAATGAGGATATAGGCTCTATCTGGCCGACGCTTGCCTGGGATGTATTCCGGCACGGGATGGACAAGGATACGATTGAGCATCTCGGCCGCTGGTACAGGATTATCTACCACCAGCTGGACTGCGAGCAGCACCGGGACCGGAAGCTGATGCTGCTGTACCTTATTGATGTGACCGAAGGCAAACTTCTGGCGTCACGGGTACTGGATACCAAACCGGTGATTATGCTGATCAAAATCGACAACTGTTCCGAACTGTTCCACGGCGTGGATGAGAGCCGCAAAAGTCAGTTGTTGTCCGAGGTTTATCAGATCCTGCACGAATATTTTGAAGGATTGGACGGGGCGTACAAACGCCTTGACGAAGACGATGGAATGGCGTTAATCGATCGTCAGGGGCTTAACACAATGATAAGTGACCGGTTTGATATCCTTGACAAGATTCGTGCGGTGCGGGTGACCGGTGATGTGATGATGTCAGTCAGCATTGGTGCAGCCTGCGGTGACATGAGCATTCTCCAGCTGGTTCGGAAGGCACAGGCCGGGTTGGAACTGGCCGAGGGCCGGGGCGGCGATCAGGCGGTGGTGTTTTATGAAAATCGCAATGAATTTTTTGGCGGCAAAATAAAGCCTGTGGAAAAAAACACCCAAGTCAAGGCCCGGCTGGTGGCCCAGGCGATCAAGCGGGCAATTGCCGATGCCGCCACGGTCTGGGTGATGGGGCACCAGAATGAGGATTTTGATTCACTGGGAGCAGCGATTGGTGTAACCAGAATGGCCAAACTGTTGGGCAAGCGGGTGTACATTGTCATAAGCCGTCCGGGTATGGCCATCGACAAAATTCGCAACGTAATGGCAGAATATGGCGGAGAGTACGATAATATTCTGGTCGGGCCGGATCAGGCCGAACAGATGATTAGGGAACAGGATCTGGTGTTTGTCGTCGATGTCCATAAGCCAATGCTAACCGCCGGGCCGGCGTTGCTGACCCGTAACCTGCTGGTGATCGTGATTGATCACCACCGACGGGCTGAGGACTTTATCGATAACCCGATGCTTGTTTATCTTGAGCCGTCGGCCTCGTCAACCAGCGAACTAGTCACCGAACTTATCCAGTATTTTGACGAAAGGATTGATCTGACAAGGCTGGAAGCATCGCTGTTGTTTGCCGGAATTGTTCTCGATACCAAGAATTTCACCATTCAGGTCGGGGTACGGACGTTTGAGGCGGCAGCCGCTTTGCGGCGGCGCGGGGCAGATCCGGCTTTGGCCCGCAACCTGCTGAGGGTGGATGAGGAAACTTTCCGCGAGCGGGCGGCTATTGTCTCCGGCGTGGAAAGCCTGGGTAACGGCATTGTTATGGCAGCGTGCGAACGGCAGCTTAACAATGCGCAGGTAGCAGCGTCTCAGGCGGCCGATATGCTGCTGGCCATTGACGGGGTGCGGGTGAGCTTCGTGGTGTTTGCCGGCATTGATGGTGAGATTGGTGTAAGTGCCCGGTCACAGGGTGACGTCAATGTCCAGGTGATTATGGAAAAGCTGGGGGGAGGTGGGCACCAAACCGTAGCTGGGGCGCAGATAAGAAACACCACTGTTTCAGAGGTCAGGGAACAGCTGAAAAAAATAATCGGCGAAGAACTGATGTGAGGAGCTGATGTAATGAGGGTAATTCTGCTGCAGGATGTTAAAGGACAGGGAAAAAAGGGCGAAGTAATCAAAGTGGCTGACGGCTACGCCCGCAATTTCCTGATTGCTCGCGGTCTGGCCGAAGAGGCGACTGCTCAGGCACTAAACCGGGTCAAAGAACATGATCAGGCGGTGCGGAACCGGGAATTGAAACAACAGGAAGAGGCAAGGCTGCTAGCCAGGCAGCTGGCTGAAGTTGAGTTCGTGATCAGGGCCCGGGTGGGAGCAGAAGGAAAGCTATTCGGTTCAGTCACCGCCAAGGACATCTGTGATGCTGTGCGTGAGCGCTGCCAGCTGGAAATTGACCGGCGCAAAGTGGAATTTGAACAGGAAATCAAGCGAACCGGCGATCATACCGTTTCGGTAAAGCTGGCCAAGGACGTGACGGCCACAATTAAGGTCAGGGTTGTCGGCGAATAATGGCGGAACGTGTCCCACCCCATTCGGTTGAGGCGGAGATGGCGGTGCTGGGGGCGATGCTGCTGGAATCCGGAGCGGCGGACCAGGCCTTTGAAATGCTGTGTGCGGAGGATTTCTACAGTCACCAGCACCAGGTGATTTTTACGGCCATGACCAAGTTGTACCGGGGGAAAAAACCGGTGGATATCGTTACCCTCACGGCACAGCTTAAAGACGATGGCAACCTTGACGGCATTGGCGGCATACCCTATCTGACAGCCGTTTCTGATGCGGTGACCACCGCAGCCAATCTGGCTTACTATGCCAAGATCGTCGAAGAAAAATCGTTGCTCAGGCAACTGATCCGGGCTGCCACCGAGGCGGCCCGTCTGGGGTACGAGGCCGGGGATGATGTCAGCGAGATTATTGATCGATCCGAACAGCTGATTCTCCGGGTGGCGGAGAAGCGAAAAAGTCAGGAATTCGTACCTACCATCGAAATTATGATGCGGGCGTTTGAACGGCTTGAAACCCTTCATGCCAGTCAGGGCAAGGTCACTGGAATTGCCACTGGTTTCACCGACTTTGACCGGCTGCTGTCGGGTCTGCAGCCGTCCGACCTAATTATTTTGGCCGCCCGTCCCAGCATGGGAAAAACCGCCCTGGCCCTGAATATTGCCCAGCACGCTGCCGTTCGTGGCAAAAAGGCCGTAGCTATTTTCAGCCTGGAGATGTCCAAGGAGCAACTGGCTCAGCGGATGCTTTGTGCTGAGGCTGGGATCGACTCGCAACGACTGCGGTCGGGGATGATGCAGGACGAGGACTGGCAGAAACTGGTGGCAGCCGCCGACCGTCTGTCGCAGTCGCCGATTTTTATCGATGATACTGGCGGAATCGGGGTTATGGAAATGCGGGCCAAGGCCCGGCGGCTAAAGGCGGCCAAAGGCAAGGGTCTGGATTTGATTATCGTCGACTACCTGCAGTTAATGCAGGGGTCGGCGGGGCGGGGAGAAATTAACCGCCAGGAACAGATTGCCGAGATTTCCCGGTCGCTAAAGGGGCTGGCCCGTGAGCTGGATGTGCCGGTATTGGCACTGTCCCAGCTCAGCCGTCAGGTTGAACATCGTACCAACAAGCGGCCAATGCTTAGTGATCTCCGGGAATCGGGAGCGCTGGAGCAGGACGCCGATATTGTAATGTTCCTTTACCGGGATGATTACTACAACCCCGAGACCGAAAACAAGGATATAACCGAACTGATTATTGCCAAGCACCGCAACGGTCCGACCGATGTGGTGAAATTGTTTTTCCAGAAACCAACCACCCGCTTCCGCAATATTTCACCGATGCAGGGATAGCAAAAGGGACCTGAGGCAGGTGGGCGGTGTGAAAACTGTGCAGCTACCGGAGGACGGGCAGTGGAGATTAAATTCAGCAAGTGGCATGGTTGCGGCAACGACTTTGTGGTGATTGACGCCGGGCAGTATGGCCGGGTGATTGACAGCAGGCGGGCGGTGCAGATGTGCGATCGGCATTTCGGCATTGGGGCTGACGGGGTAATTATGGTCGGCAATTCGGCTGTTGCCGACCTGTCGATGCGAATCATCAACTCAGACGGCAGCGAACCGGAAATGTGTGGCAACGGGGTGCGTTGTCTGGCACTGCACGCCCGGCGGGCAGGGCTGGTATCGGGCAGCTGTCTGCGGGTGGAAACGCTGGCCGGGCTGGTGATTCCGGAAATTGTCGCTACCCGTGCCGGGGAGTGCCAGGTACGGGTCGATATGGGTGAGCCGCGGCTGGAGGCCGCGCAGGTGCCGGTGATCACCTGCGAACGGCAATTTATCAACCGGACACTGGCCGTGGCCGATCAGTGCTGGTCAGCGAGCTGTCTGTCGATGGGAAACCCGCACTGTGTGCTTATGCCGCCGGACAACCGGCCTTTGTCGGATGAGCTTGTTCGCCGCTACGGCCCACTGGTTGAACGGATGGATATTTTCCCCCGGCGGACTAATGTTGAGTTTGTCAGGTTCAGCCGGGACAATGAGTTTGAGATGAAGGTCTGGGAACGGGGGGCTGGTCAGACGCTGGCCTGCGGGACCGGGGCCTGTGCTTCCCTGGTTGCCGGGGTGCTGGCGGGACGGCTGGCCCGGCGGGCGACGGTCAGGCTGGACGGCGGGCAACTGACGGTGGAATGGGATGAGGCAAACAACCATCTTTTTCTGACTGGCCCGGCCCAGCACGTGTTTGACGGATACTACCCTCTGCCGGACTGAATGGTACGTTTGCCGTAGTTGACGGGGGTATCTGGCCGCGATTGACACCCGGCCGATTTTGTATGGAAGAGAGGTAAGATCTAAGTGAGGGTTGCGGAAAGAATCAGCAAAGTTCCACCTTATTTGTTTGCCACCATCGACAAAAAGAAACGCGAGGCCATTGAGCGCGGAGTCGACATAATCAGCTTCGGCATCGGCGATCCCGACCGCCCCACTCCACCGGGGGTAATTGAGGCGATGACCAGGGAAATCGGCAAACCAGAGAACCATCGCTACCCCGACTACGAGGGATGCCCGGAGTTTCGCCGGGCGGTGGCTGAATGGTACCGACGGAGGTTTGGAATCACCCTTGACCCGGACAGTGAGGTAATTACCCTGATTGGCTCCAAGGAGGGCATAGCTCATATCTATCTGGCCTATGTAGATCCGGGCGACTACAGCCTGGTTCCCGATCCGGCCTATCCGGTTTACCGGCTTGGTACGCTGTTTGCCGGCGGTCAGCCCCATACGATGCCGCTATTGAAGAAAAACAAATTTCTGCCCGATTTTTCAGCTATCCCGTCCGAGATAGCGAACAAGGCCAAAATAATGATGCTGAATTATCCCAATAATCCCACCGGGGCGGTGGCTGACCTGAAGTTTTTTGCCGAGGCGGTTGCCTTCTGCCGTGAGTACGACATCGTCCTTTGTCATGATTGTGCTTATTCGGAGATGACGTTTGACGGTTACCGGGCGCCCAGCTTGTTGCAGGTGGAAGGGGCAAGGGAGCTTGCTGTGGAATTCAACTCGCTTTCCAAGCCATTCAATATGACCGGCTGGCGGCTGGGGTTTGCCGTGGGCTGCCGGGAAGTTATCTCCGCTTTGGGAATAATTAAAACCAACGTGGACAGCGGACAGTTCACTGCTGTGCAGAAGGCCGGTATTGCCGCACTGCTCGACACCCCGGACAGTTTTCTGACCGGCATGAATGAGATATATCGAAGACGTCGCGATGTTCTGGTTGCCGGTCTGAATGAACTGGGCCTGAAAGTGGAAAAGAATCTTGCCACATTTTATCTCTGGGTAGAGGTCCCTGACAATTGCACCAGCATTGAATTTGCCTCATTGTTGCTGGATAAGTGCGGAATAATCTGCGTGCCGGGAACTGGCTACGGAGAGTACGGCGAAGGATACGTGCGATTTGCCCTGACGGTAGAGGAGGCGCGGATCGGAGAAGCCTTGATGCGGATGAAAACCCATTTCGGACGGCTGAGCTGAAATGCGCAGCATGACAGGCTATGGACGAGGAGAACACAGCGATGGCTGCCGCATGGCGGTAGTTGAAATCCGTAGTGTTAACAGCCGGAATCTGGAGATAAATATCAAATTGCCGAGGGGATTTCTGGCTGTTGAGGAAAAAATCCGCCAGTCGGTGGCAAACTGGGCCCGTCGGGGGAAGTTTGACGTTTACGTCACCTGCAGCCGTACCGACGGCGGCGGGCAGACCGTTGTGGTCAACGAGCCGGCAGCAGCTGCGCTGGGTCGGGGGCTTGCACAGGTTGCCGGGTACCTGTCCGGGCTGAATGTCTTTCTGGAGATATGCCGGGCAGTTGATATGGGGAATCTGCTGCAGATCGAGAAAGATGCAGTCGGGGATGATGATTTTTCAGCGATACTGCAGGCCCTTGAACAGGGGCTTGCCAGTCACCGGCTTGCCAGGGACAGGGAGGGACTGATAATCCGGCAGGATATAGCCTGCTGTTTGTCCAATATAAGGGCGGAAGCAAATAAAATTGCCGACCGGTTGCCGGCGGTGGCCGACGAATATGAGAAACGGCTGCGCAAGCGGATCATGGCTATGATTGAGGATTACGGGCTGGCGGCGGCCGAGCCTCGGATTATTCAGGAAGTAGCAATCTGGGCCGAAAAAAACTCTATCCACGAGGAAATGTCCCGTCTGGGCGGGCATCTTGAACAGGTGGCGCTGCTTATTGAGGAAACCGATGTTCAGCCGCTGGGCAAGAAGATTGATTTTATAGCTCAGGAAATGCACCGGGAGATAAACACAATTGGCTCGAAGGTATCTG